>JAQTSP010000107.1 GCA_028711205.1 Eubacteriales bacterium
GATGAAGCGATCTGCTTTGCGATGGAAAGCCCGGAGCCAGACGAATCCGAACTCATGAAAAATTTGTTTATTTAAGGGACGATGAAAAACATGGCAAAAATAAAATATTCAATTGCGATACGTGATGCTCTGGCGGAAGAGATGCGCCGCGATTCAATGGTATTCATTATGGGTGAGGACGTTGCCCGTTTTGGCGGGGTGTTTGGTTGTACGCTTGATCTTCCTGAAGAGTTTGGATATGGACGCATACGTAATACGCCGATCTCAGAGGCAGCATTTGTGGGCGCAGGGCTTGGCGCATCCATCACGGGCGCAAGGGCTGTTGTGGAGCTGCAATACGTGGATTTCATACTCTGCGCAATGGATCAGCTTGTGAACCAGACCGCGAAGATTCACTATATGTCGGGAGGAAAGGTAATAGTGCCGTACACGATTCGTGTGCAGCAGGGCTGCGGACGTGGCAACGGCGCGCAACATGCGCAAAACTTCGAGTCGATGTTCGCGAACGTACCGGGACTTAAAGTTGTTTGCCCATCGACACCGTTCGACGCGAAGGGTCTATTAAAAACGGCAATCCGCGACAGCAATCCGGTTGTGTTCTGCGAGCACAAGATGCTGTACGCAACGCGTGGCGAGGTGCCGGAGGAGGAATATACGATACCGTTCGGCGTGGCGGATATTAAACGCACAGGCAAAGACGTGACGGTTGTTGCAACGTCTTTTATGGTGGGCAAGGCGCTTGAGGCGGCAACGCTACTTGAAAAAGAAGGTTTAGATGCAGAGGTCATTGACCCTCGGACAATTATGCCACTTGATCTCGATACGATCGCAAATTCCGTGAAAAAAACAGGGCGGCTTGTAATCGTGCATGAGACCAATGAATTTTGCGGATTTGGCGCGGAGATCGCGTTTGAGGTACAGGATGCGGTGTTTAAGTATCTCGACGCGCCGATTGCACGCGTATGTACGGCGCAAGTGCCGATGCCATATGCAAGAAAGCTGGAGAATGCCAACGTGCCGACACCGGAGCGTATTGTGGCGGCAGCGAGAAAAGTGCTGTACATAAAGTAGAGGAAAAATATATGGTTGTTTATGATACTATGAGCTTTCCGTTTGCAGAGTTCGGGGAAGGGTTGATTAGGGAGATAAGAATAATCGTTGCGCCTGAGTTATCAGACGAAGATCATTTATCGCTTGTGCATACTTCTATACCGCCTTATGCAGTTTCGGAAGGGCATATTCATGAAGATTTTGATGAGTATATTTTTTTTAATACCGCGGGGAAGGTAATCGTTGACGGGGTTGAATATGATGTGCCTTCACAGGGGGTAGTGCATGCAAAGGCAGGATCACAGCACGAGTGTATTAATATACATCCAAATAAAACACTTAGACTACTTTGTATATTTGTTCCATCACTAAAACCTTATGGAAAATACTTAGAATTAATTGAAGACACAAAAAATTTCTTAATAAGATAAGAACAAAATAACCACTCGTCAGATCGGATTCAAGCTTAAATCTCGGACAAGTTAAAAGAAGTAAGCGCTGAAAATTTAATACGAACGTAAGGGGAGGGTTCTTCGTCGCCCAGCAAGTGGCGCCATCAATGATTGAAAAGAAATGGGGGAGGATCATCCTTTAAGTTTACCGGGCTCGAAGTCCTCGAATTCTGCAACAGCCGTACCCTTCTGCCGAATACGTCGATCTCCATCATGGGTAGCGGGGGATGTACAAGATCGTACATGCAGCGTACGCTGCCAATAACACCGCTCTTGAATTTTAGAAGCAACAGAAAATTCAGGTAGTCTGGCTTTAAGTCAGGAATCAGGTTGGCCTTATTTGCTACGCAATGTACGCTTTCTACGTCTCCACAAAACCAACGCATGGCGTCGATTGGATGGCAGATGCCACCGTACATAGGATCTTGGGGCATGTTTTTCCGCCAAGGGGTCTCGAGATAAACCGACCGGGAATCGTGGACGTACTGTCCACTAATGGCAAAGATATCGCCCAGATCGCCGTCGTCATAGAGTTTCTTTAATGAAGCGAACTGCGGCTCGAAGCGTATGGTCTGGCCAATCAGGAATTTTAGCCCTGTCTCGTCCACTTTTTTAACGATGTCGATGGCATCCTCCAGAGAATCGGTCATGGGCTTAGTGCAGATAACGTGTTTACCAGCATCTAGCGCGGCAATACACGCTTCGCGATGCAGTTTGTCCGGAGTGTAGATTGCAATAATATCGATATCAGGATTGTTGATCAGGTCCTTATAGTTGTTGGAATATAGTGGAACATCGTAGGCATCCGCTAGCCTTTTTAATGTTTCAAGAGATTTTCGCGGGCTGGGAATACCGCCCACTTCAAAGATACATTCTCCCGTATCGTTAGGGTCTACGTTACCACGAATCTCCTGGGAGAAGGTAGTCTTGGATATTTTGATAGCCGAAAATCACCACCCATAAATTCTACTAACTGCTTTTTAAAGTGTGTATAATCTTTTATTGTTGCTGGTGATAAATTTCGTGCCCTATTACCCGCTTGGAAAACTTCAAAGAGTTCTTCAAAGCTATCCCCTACATTCATTTTAATATTTGATTGTATCGTTCATTGGTGTCTCCTTCTTTCTTGTAACTTCGATAAAAGGAGAATCAAACGCTTTACTTTATAATAAATCAAATACCTTCAGGCCGGTTTCAACGTGTTGACAACCCATGGCGTTTATATTAGAATGATATGGCGTCAAAAACGCCATGGTTATGTGTGCCCGTAGCTCAGCTGGATAGAGTGTTTGACTACGAATCAAAAGGCCGTGGGTTCGAATCCCTCCGGGCACGCCAAATCCTGATAATCCGAACCTTTTCCTCATCGGGAAAGGGTTCGGATTTGTTGTTATGGCTTTAGCCAGTCGAGCACGCAAAGCGTGCGAGATATCAACTACCCGCTATGCGGGTGTGCGGTAAAAGTTATACAAAAATCACCTTTCCAGTAGTATAGGGATGTTAAAGTCTCTACACAAAAGAAAGGAAAGGTGATTTAATGGCAAATAAAACGCATAGTCTGGCACATACAAAATGGATGTGCAAATACCGCATAGCCTTTACCCCTAAGTATAGGCGAAAAGCAATATACAATCATTACAAGAGCAGTATGCGGGAAATATTGAAGCAATTATGCAAGTATAAAGGGGTGGAGATACTGGAGGGGCAAATGTTCCCTTGCTCCATATGCTTCGCAGGCGTTTCATTATATAATAGTCGTTTATTTTCAGCGGTTTCTATTTGTATGATAGACAGGATAAAACCCGCAGGCGTTGATTCGAAGTTTTGGCCAATATCAATTTCTCCTGAAAGTCTTGCGTTAGCCTTATAATATTCAAAAAGACTTTTTGTCAACAGGTCCTTTTCTACACACTCTCCGCCATAATGATATCCTGACTTTTGAGACTGGGGTTGTTAATATCCCTTGCCTATCCATTCAGAGGCATTATCTATCGTTATCTCGTCAAACGTTATGAGAATTCTTGGGGTTATGACCTCTCCATTCCAATATTTTTCTATGGTATTGAAAACGAGGTCTCCCATACGTGCGTTAAGGTCTATGGTATTATAGAGTTCGCCTATCATGACAGCTTTGATGGCATCTTCAAAACCACAGTTTGAGGTTATTATTATTTCACCTTTATCCGGATTACAGCCTGGTGTCATACCCGCTGTTTTTAGAGCCTGGATGGCGCCAAGTGCTTCCACATCCGAATGGCAAAACACCGCCTGAAAATCTATCGAAGATTGTATAACGCTTTCCATGGAATCAAGAGCCTCACGCATGCTATAGTTATAATTTTTCGTTGTTACGATGGTAAAATTGCTATAAATTTCAATGGCGCGCCTGAAACCTGACGCTATGCTGTTTGTGTTACTGGCACCTGGGTTACCCGCAAGCTCGACAATATTGCACTTGCTGTCGCCGAACAACCGTATGAGCGACATGCCTTGAGTATACCCTACAGCTTCATAGTCACATGCGATGAGGCTGATATAATCCTGTCCCATAAGCCCTTGTGCATTTCTTGCTACTAAAATAACAGGGACATTGGCTTCTTTTGCTGCTTCAAGGCATTTGCCTCCCGTCTCGGTATCCACTGCCGATAAAAGGAGAATATCTGGCTGTTGGTTTAAAAGCTCTTCAATATCTGAAAGTTGCTTTTCGGAATCTCCTTCGGCGTTGGTAATAATAAACTTATATTTGCGGGTGGTGGCGGTGGACTGTAGGTCTTTGGCAAGCGCAATGACCCAAGGGTTATTGTCATTGAATATTGAAAAAACGACGGTTTTTGTTGAAGTATCGGCCGAGGTTACGCTGCTTTTCTCAGAAGTGACTGTTTCTGCCTGACAGCTTGTATATGATAATAGCAATATGATAAAAGCGAAAATACAAATCACCCGTTTAAAAAATGACATTGCGACTCCTTTTTCATCCGTAAGGGAATAATATTTATTATCTTATATATATTATAACATCATTTACTAGTCAAGTTTTAATACTTATGTTACAAGTCAATTAATAGATATCCCATTAAAGGGAAAAGGCCTGGATTGACATGCATACACCCATGTGCTATTCTCAATTAGTATTTTCTTAACATTTTTTCACAGAGATATGGAGAGATAGTGCAATGAATTTACGAATGCGGCTTCTCCTCTATTTTATCATTATATCAGTACTCCCCGTTATTTTGGTCGGCAGTATTTCGTATTTGCTTACGTATAACAATATTTCAGAGAATGCCATACGAATGAATTCAAGCGTGGTAGAGAGAGTAGCTTCAGATATTGCCAAGACATTGGAAGACGATTTTAATTTTGCTAAAGCGCCAGGAGATTCTATTTCATATCAAGAAGCCATGAGAAAAGAATTTGAGTCTCTGGAGGATTTATATGCAACTGAGCTTCGGATATCACTTAATATGTATGTTGAATCAAAATACCGTTCTGAAATATTTGGTCTCTATCTTTTGGGGGAAAATGGAGGTTCATTCAAATCAACATTTTGCACATTTCTAAATGCAGACAAAAGAGAAATAGAGTGGTATAATGAAGCATATCAAACGAGTGAAATGACATATCTGGGATTATGTTACGGCTCCGAGATTGTTGCATCTTTAGATGAGCCGATGCTTGTATTCGGATGCCCTTTTGTGGATAAAGCTACTGGCGAAAAATGCGGTGTTATCATCATGGAGATAGCACAGGAAAATCTTATAGATCTTTTAAGCTTTGATATAGGGTCCTCGGGCTATATGGCCATTTTGGATGTTGATAACAAAATTGTTGCTTCTGTTGGGGTTGATTCACTTTTTAATTCTTATTCGGATGCCCTTGAGAACACTAACAACCCTGAAAACTTAACGGAAAGCAGGAAATTATACAGCAGGTCACCGATTATCATAACAGAGACGATTGGGAATACCGAGTTTAGTCTTGTATGCATTATTCCCGAAAGCGAAATCATCAGAGAGTCAAAAAATATTACGATTATCATTGCTCTTTTGTGTTTCTCAATATGTATTATTGCGCTAATACTGTCATGGAATTTTTCGGGCAAGGTGACAAAGCCAATCAAAAAGCTGATATCCATCATGCACAGGGTTGAGGCCGGAGATCTGACTGTTTCCATGGTGCCAAAATACAATGATGAAATAGGCATGCTGTTCACAAGTTTTAATATGATGATTCATAAGATAAATGGTCTTATGCAAAGCATACAGGATGATCATGAGAAGCTGCGTGTTGCTGAAATGCGCTCGCTTATGGAACAAATAAAGCCGCATTTTTTGTACAATACATTGGACACAATTATATGGCTGTGTCGTATGAACAAAGCAAAGGAAGCGGCCATAATGACAGATGCGCTGGCAAGCTATTTTAGGATAGGCCTTAGCAAAGGTAAAAATGTTATTTCCATAAAGGAAGAGCTTACGCATGCAAAATATTACCTGACGATACAGAGTTTCCATGACGTAGGTTTATTTACATACAATATTGAAGCGGATGAGGAGCTTTTTCATTATCAAACGGTCAAATTTATTCTACAGCCCCTTGTTGAGAACGCCATATGCCACGGGATATACTCTTTGAACAAAAAAGGGAATATTTCAGTGAAAGTATATGAAGAAGATGATAATATCGTCATGTCTGTAAGCGATAATGGCATGGGTATGAACCCGGTTAAAGCAAAGAATCTGGAAAGTTTACTCAAGGCGGATAATTTTTCAGGAACGGAAAGCTATGGACTTGTGAACGTAAATCAGCGTGTGAAAAACTTCTTTGGACAGCAATACGGCATACGCTTCTTCAGTATATACGGTTCCGGCTCGAATTTTGAGATCATAATTCCCAAGGTGATGGAGATTTAGAATCATGCGTAAAGTTGTTTTGGTGGATAATGAAAAGAATATACGGGAAGGAATAAAAGGGAATGTCGACTGGAAGGCGCTTTCTCTGGAGGTTGCGGGCGAGGCCGAGGATGGGCAGACGGCGCTGAAGGTAATCAACGACGTTGAGCCGGATATACTGATTACCGATATAAAAATGCCGCGTTTGGACGGACTGCAGCTTGTTGAAACGGTTCGTCAGATATATCCTAATATGCGGATCATACTAATAAGCGGCCATGATGATTTTAAATATGCACAACGCGGGATAAAGCTTGGCGTAGAGGATTATTTATTAAAGCCCATACAAATAAAAGAGCTGATCGGAATACTTGAAAAAATAAATCAAAATATGGATGAAGAATCTGCCAATATGACTAAACAAATATTGATCAATGAGGCTTCGATAAAGCTTAAACCGTTGGTACTTGAAAAATTTTTCCGCAGCAGTATATATGGAGAGCTGGATAAGGATAAAATATTTCGCGAACAAAAACAGCTTTTTTCAGGAGGACAATGTTTCTTTGCGGTTGCGATACTGCAAATAGATAGCTATTTGAAAATTATTAAAGACATGTCGGAAGAGGAACAGCGCACGCTGAGCACATCCTTTTTTGAAAATGTGGATTCATATTTTATCAATTTCAGCGATGTCATAGGCATATCGTCGGAGCAGTGTGAGAGCATCGTTTTTTTGTATAATCAAATCCAGGAAAAGCTCTCGATACGCCTTACCCAGATTTGCACCCAGTTAAAACAGATCATGCTGAATAGGGATATGGGCATTAGTATCGCCGTGGGGAAAACGTATGAGAATGCGGCGGGGATAAGAGACTCCTATTTACAGGCGAGAAAAGCCATGCAGCTCAAATTTGTAATGGGAGCCAACAGTATGATACATTATTCAACTGTCGAGTCTATGGAGAACGCCTATGATTCTAATTTTGTAAAGGCCTGTGATGGAATTATATCCGCAATACGTTTTGGCAACAAACAAAAACTAAAGTGCTGTCTTGAAAAAATATCATTTGAGCTTTTGGCCAGCGGACAACAATCGCGCTCTTATACCAACCTTTTAATTAGTGGTATTTTTCGTCAGACAATCGACCTTCTTGAGGACTTGCATGTATCTATAGAGGAGGTATATGAGAATCCTCTGGAATTATATTCGGATATCTTGAAGTATCAAACCTTGCAGGATATGATTGGTGCGCTCTATGATGTGCTTTGTAATATTATGGATTATATGAACTTGAAAAAGCAGGGGAAGTTTTCCTATTACGTAGAAAGTGCAAAGCAATATATTGAGAAAAACTATTACCTGAGCGATATTAATCTTGATAAGATCGCAGGGGAGGTTCAGATGAGCGTGAGTTACTTTAGTCTGGAATTCAAGCGTGTTGTAGGCAAAACCTATATAGAATTTTTAACGGATCTTCGCCTTAAAAAAGCAAAAGAGTTGCTTTCCTCAACTTCATATAAGATTTCTGAGGTTTCGGAAATGATTGGCTATGAGAATTCTACTTATTTTAATTATCTTTTTAAGCTCAATACACAGATGACACCGGGACAATATAGAAAAATGATGACAAACGATTTTTAAATAATATTTATAATAATTCTAAACAGGTACCTTCATAATAATAAAAATACTAAGTATTATCAAAAAAATCCTTAATTTTAATTAGATTTGTATAAAAAATATATATTTTTTCAAATAAATGTTTTATTGACTTATCTATCCATTTTTCATAAATTCCAGTAATTAAGAAGAAATAAAATATTTTTAAAATAAATTGGTAGACAAAAACATTTTGAATGCTGGTTTTTCTTTTTATGATAATTATATAAAATTATATATGATTTAACATAAAAAGGGAT
>JAQTSP010000108.1 GCA_028711205.1 Eubacteriales bacterium
AGTCCCAGCGAAGCGTCACGCCCTCTATGGTTGACAGGCCTTGTAAACTCAAAAATGCGCATCAGGCTTTGAGCGTTACTCAGATCGCAAGCGCATATCTTGACGCCCCTGTCATCATCGCCCGTAAACCTGACAGCCAGCGCGCCGCTGACGGCCAGTACTTTTGAGGAGCGCGTTTTGGCCATAAAAAACAAAGTATCGCCAAATAACCTTACGGAATCCGGATAGACATCATACTTCGTGTTGTTTTCTTTTATATATTTTTCCGATGCTTCAATATCATAACAATCGCTTATTTCATCGATAAGCGCATTTATTTTTTCCATTTCTGTCTCTCTTTCATCAATAAATCGATGGATGTTTTGGTGACGCCGTATTCAACGGCTTCCATGATAATTAAGCGGCAAGAAGTATCATCATATGCGCCAGCATAAGGGGTGCTGATAAAACAGTCTTTGATATGAATAATTTGAATATTACACCAAATAATGATCTTTCTTGCCGCTTTAAAAAATTAAATACCGATTATCAGTCGATGAACATGCCGCGTTTCGGGAGTTCGTGAACGCTCTTCCATCCTTTGCTGAGAGGTTCTCTCAGGCAGGGCTCAATCTCCTCATATGGACGAAGCGAGAATTCCTTTGGATTCGGGACCTGACCGGCAGGATACTTATCTAAAATATCCTCCACCATGCAATTTAAGTATTCACAGATGGCGGCAATGGCCCGTTTTGCTTTGCGGGGTTCTCCATACGACGGGCATCCCACAACACCTTCCGGTGTCGCATAGCGTTCAATAACGCGGTGCCCTTCCGCCTCCGACCACTTATTTGGACGGTGGAATGAATCGACAGAACCGTCATAGAATCCTTCGTCCAGTATGCCAAAGCTCTTTGGCTGGGCATCTACCACCACGCTCATATCCACCATGTCTTTGAACATCAGCAGCGCAACGGACGTTTCTGACTCGTCCGCATGTATGAAGGGTGTTTTTACAAAATCCGGGCGCTCATCTCCAAGCGGATAGAAAAACTCGCGGACTGCCCTGTGCCATTCAACAACTGTTGCAAAAGCCGGCAGCTGATAACGTTTAAAAAACTCCTGTATCGCTGATTCCATCATCCAGTCCATGCCGTGATTGTTGACAAGTATAATTTTCCGGTAACCGTCATCCCAAAGCCCCATCATGACGTAGATCAGCGTTTCTACAACCACATTTTCACTTACCATGACGGTACCAGGCATACCAAGATGGTGGTAAGGGTGGCCGCCATAGTTGAGCGGCGGAAATGCAAGGGCCACTTCATGCCCGGCTTTTGCGGTTTTCCTGCGAACGGCCTCGCATATGGATGTACACATAAACGTATCAAGTCCGCTGTTGTTGTGTATACCATGATTCTCCGTGCACCCGATAGGAACCAGAACGATATCATTCTTGCGCCTTTTTTCGATAACTTTATTGCGCGGCGTATTCTGGATATAACATCCCGCTTTACCCAGCTCACTTTCGCTCGGCACGCCATAATTCTGTAATATCCCTTCAATTTCCTCTTCGGATGCGTCCCAGATTCGTTTCTTAAGTTGTCCAACCTTATTATCTTCAAAGAAGATATTGGGATAATCTGTTGTCAGCCATTTTTTCTTTTCCATATTATTCTCCTCCTCAAAACAATTGTTAACTCAGTATTATTGTGCTAAACCCTCTGCCCAGCCAATCTCCTTCATCTGATGAGTTTTCTGACAAACTGCAGTCCTGCGCTGGCTTCCTCATCTTCATTTTTTTCAATCGCGCTTTCAAAGCTGAGCCATCCACGGTATCCTGTTTTATGCAGTGCTTCAAATACAGTCGGAAAATCTGTATGCGCTGTGCCCGGTACAAGCCTTGTGCTGTCGGCCAGATGCACATATCCCAGCAGCTCTCCTGCCGTCTCGATCGCACCCGGAACGGATTTTTCTTCCATGTTCATATGATAAGTATCCATAAGTATCCGCAGGTCATAGAGCTTGTAATCCGCAATAAAATCCACACACGATTTTGCGGTGTTTAAATAGTTGTTCTCATAATGGTTAATGGCCTCCATCAACACGGTAACATTCTTTTCCGCTGCATATTCCAGCACCACGCGCAGGCTGTCCGCCAGTCTTTTCTCATAGGCCCTGTGTTGGTTTCCATCCGGTATGTTTCCGCGCACACACCCGATGATCACACTTGAATCCAGCCGGCATGCCGCATCCGTATACATTTTTAGACGTCTGATGGCTTCTTCAACAATACCCGCATTCCCGTCTATCAGCGAAAGACCGTCTTTGGTATAGATAGAACCCGTCGCCAGCGCGGTGACATACACGTGATTATCGGCGCAGACTTCCTTCACCTTTTCATAATCGATATCTGCCGGCATTTTGAACTGAAGCTCCACTCCGTCAAAACCGATGCCGGCAGCGCGCTTGATGCCCGCCAGAAAATCGCCCCTTAAAAGCGTCGGCGCCTTCAGCGGCGCATCTTTAGCAAGCGTCGCGCTGACCAATAAATCACTTTGCAAAGCCATACCCGATTTCCTTTCCGATAATTATTGACACAAACCGTCCTGGACAGCAGTTATATGCCGAATTTGAGCATAACTTTTCTCGCCACATCCCTGTGGTTCATCGCCATGTCAAAAGCATCATGAATTTTTTCAAACGGATAAAAATGCGTGTTGAGCGCCGCAAAGTCATACTTGTCCTTAATGCGGCTCATAAACTTAATCGTTCTTAATCCAAAGTCCTTTGTTCCTCCCGAACCTGTAATGCTTAATGTATGCCATATGGTCTTTCCAAGCTCGACATTAACTTTACGGCCTATTGAATGCCCGATCAAACGCACGCGTGCGCTGTGCCCGGAAATATCAAACAACGATGCAATCGCCTTATCATTTCCGGAAGCTTCCACAACCACGCTTCCTCCAGCACCATCTGTCAGCTCATATACCTGATCAATCCACTTTTCTTGCGTCGGATCCACGGCAAAATCTGCTCCGTATTTCAATGCGGTCTCCCGGCGTGACGCGATGGGATCGACAGAAATGACTTTTGCGCCGGATGTCTTGGCTGTCATGATCGCAGAGAGCCCCACAGGGCCTGCGCCCATGATAATGGCGTCGTCCGAGGCATCGATATAGCCGCGATTACCCCAAATGCCGAAATATCCAATGGAAAACGTTTCAACCCAGGCCGCATCTTCATACGTCCAATTATCCGGCACACGATGTACATATTGTTCTTCCAGAATAAGATATTCACCCATTCCGCCGGGAGAATCCGGGCGAAATCCACCTTCCCGCATGTATATGCAGGCAGAAGGTAAAAGCCCGTTTTTGCAGTTGTCACACACGCCGCAGGCCATGACGCAATCGCCCGTCACTTTATAGCCGGGCTTTAACGTTCTTACGCCGGTTCCGACCTCGACGATCTTTCCGCCCCATTCATGACCGGGCGTATAAGGCCCAAGATCGTACCGCCCTTCAGCGGATTTTCCTTCATAGCATTCCACGTCGGAGCCGCAAATACCGCATGCCCCCAGCCGGATCAGCACCTGGTTGGGCTTAAGCGGCGGCAACTCGACTTCTTCGATCCTCAGATCAAACGGCTTGTGTAAAAATGCCACCTTAGCTTTCATAATAGTACCCTCCTTAAATATGGTATTAATTTAAATATGTTTCTTTATACGGCTCACATCCAACGGGTTTTACTGTTTCTTTTCCATCTCCGTATCGCCGCTGTCCCCCGTTTTGTTGTCTCTTCCATTTTGCTTCGCGTTATGTCATCACATCCCTCGTTAAAAGAATGATGGCCGCGTCAAAAAAGCGCGTTTTCCTATGAGCGCATTCTTATCCTCATAAAACCAACTTTGCCTTCTTTTATCGATTTGTAATCTGATACAGAGCATTTATATAGCTCCCTTTAGACTCTTAACTTTGCAGTTAAAAATATTACTATTATTCAATAAATAATAATATTAATTATAACAGCATTATATCGTATTTGTCAATGAGTATTAATATGAAAATTTACGTTTTATATTGAACTATAATCCGTCTATTTTGCGGCTATGGGCCCAATACTTATGAAGTTTTCATGTATTATATCATATAAGTATATTTTCATATTTTTTTATATGTATTTACTTGTTTTACGATAAAATTTTCATATTAATTCCAATTATGAATAATTATCATCTTGCATAATTATTATTATGCACGATTAAAATTGTTTTTTACGCTTTGCTGTACAAATGTTTTTATAAATATTAATATTATTTTCTTATATTCATTTACATTAGTATTTGAATATGTTACTATATATTTAATTATAATACACATGCAGCGTAGCATCTTAAATATATAAATGGAGTGGTTAATATAAAGTGGCAAAAAAAGTATATCTGAAAGACATCGCAAATAAGCTGCAGATTTCACAAAATACCGTATCGCTCGCTTTGCGCGGTATGCCGGGGATTAAAAAAAGCACCCGCGAAAAAGTATTACAGACCGCTAAAGAACTGGGATATTCACGTACAAACAGTTCCGAAATGAATACCATTTTTTTGGTTACAACAATGGATAACAGTACGGATTCGTATTTTTACTCTTATCTTCAACAAACAATTGAAGATGAACTCAGCAAGTCTGGCTATAAACTCGTCGTAACGCACTTTACAAACGACAGCCTGTCAGATATCATGCAAATCCCCAAGCTCCTTAAACAAATCGAGCCTAAAGGCGTTCTCATTCTCGGGGAAATCAGCGAAAGCATTTGTCTGGAACTCTTGAAGTCTGGCCTGCCCACAGTGTGCATCGGCTTCTATTATCCAAACATTCCTGTTGATGCAGTCATAGAGGATAATATTGGCGGAATGAATTCCGCGTTGAATTATATGTATAACAGAGGATACCGGTCGTTTGGTTTTATTGGCGATATACACGGATATATCAGCATTTGGGAGCGATGGATCTCTTTTGTCGGATTCTTCACTGAAAACAACCTGAAATATGACAGCGATTTATGCATTATTAACGAAGCGCAAAAAAATATATGCAATGCAGACTGGTTGATCAGTCATATCAAATTAATGCCGTCTTTACCCGATGCTTTTATTTGCGCGAATGACCAGATCGCCGCCAATATGATCAAAGCGCTGCATACTTTAGGTTATAACATACCAGGCGACATCGGTATTCTTGGTTACGATAACAGCGAAATCGCTAATCTAACCATTCCCTCATTAACAACAATCGACACTTTCCGAACTTTGCAGGGTTTGGTGACAATCAAAATTATACTCGACAAAATCAAAAATGATGACAAGACCATAAAAAGAGTGGTGCTCCCTGTTAAACTTATTGAAGGCCTATCCACCATTGATTTAACGGCAAAAGAACCACCGCTTGCGAATATCTAAATAGAAGCAAAAAAATAATAAACAATGGAACGGATACAGTTTGTTTTCACGTTCCATTGTTCGTTTTGCGGGAAAATAGATTAAGATAAATTTAATCTGCTGAAATATAGTTAAGACAAAACAAACCTTTGCACGATACGTATTGCCGCTCATGTATTCGTCTGATGCTTCAAATGAGCACGCACCACGCAGCGAAAACCATGTTGATCTGTTATGGCAGAAGCGTATAATCCGGTAAAAATCCGTACGTCTTAAAGCCGATAAAGCCCTCCGCATATTTGTGTCCGGACTGCAGCCCGCGAAAGGACGATAGCAACTCCAATACCTCTCCCCAGCCCGCGCCGGTGTTATTGTACTCGTTCTGGCTTACGTGCTTGGAGTAGGCTTCCTTTTTGTATTTCAACTGATCGGTGATATCCACGTATACCTCGGGCTGGAAGCCGATTCCCGCATAAGTATCATAAAAGAACACGGAAGGCATCTTGCTGATGGCCGGGTTCTCAGTGCCGATCAGGCTGTAATTCCCATACAGCAGCACCCGGGTCACGATTTCGCTGGTCATTCCGTGATCGCAGGCATCCTGCGGATAGTGTGTCAGTATAACGTCCGGATTTGCCCACCGGATCGCGTCAAGAACACTCTTTCTCAGTTCAACGGAATCCACAAGCTCGAAATCATTGTATCTTAAAAACTTCACCTGCGCGTTATATAACTTTGCGGCTTCAAGCTGCTCCGCCTCCCGGATACCCACGATCTCCTGTTGACTGTACCGGTTGGTCCCCAGATTCCCGTTTGCAACAACAGCGATAAAAACGTTATGCCCCTGTTCGCTGTATTTTCTTAACGTACCCCCGCACCAAATATCCGCATCGTCAGGATGGGCTCCAATAGTCAGTATATTCATTGTTCTCCCTCTTTTCATGATTAATTATCAAGAAACCGGCCTTCGCTTCAAATTTGCCTGATCTACAAGTTTTTATGACCTCATGGATCTTGTTTGCCGCCACGACGATCTCTTTATACATCAAGTTCAGATTGACGCCGAACCCTGTTCCCGGCCCCGCGTCCACCACATTGACCCTTGTTTTGATTTATAACAGGTATTCTCTTTTATTTATCGTTTTTTTGGTATATTAATCCTGCCAGCCCGTGCAAACCACCTGACCAGTTTCCAAAGAAGCGTGGATTGCACGGATTACCCGCATTACGTTACGCGATTCGTTGTAATCTACCCTGGGCGGCAAATCATTCTGCACACATTGAATAAAGTGTCCAATTTCCATATGATACGCATCATATTCCGGGAAGGGTACAGCCACCCGCTCTTTTCCTTCCTCATAGAGAGTAAGCAGGCGGAAATCATCCGCTCCGCGTGCATACAGCTTTGCAGTTGCATTTGCTTTCATACTCTGCTCAATGCAGGCCTTGGAGCCAATTACGCGAAACCCGGTGGTAAAAGGATAATCGCCCGGAGCGCAGTAAGAGGATTCTACCATAGTTTTGATTCCACTTGCGAAGGTCATACTGGTGGTGATATAGTTCCATCCATCCCGGTACTTGGAGCCGATGGCATATACTTTTGTGCACTTTCCAAACAAATCCACCATGTTGTCAATATCATGAGTATGCAGATCAAACACGCCGCCGCCACTGATCTTGGTGTCAAAATACCAATCCGCCCAAACCGGAGGCGTTAGCACGCGCTGTGCGCTGACCATCTTGATCTCTCCTAACCTGCCGGAGTCAATATAATCTTTGATCACCGTGTTTTCCGGCCAAAACCGAACCACCTGTGCAACCATAAATTTTACGTTATTCTCTTCAACTGCAGTAATGGCTTCAGCGATCTCGTCATCTTCCAGGGCAAATGGCTTTTCACATAATACATGTTTCTTTGCGTTTGCCGCTTTTATAATAAACTCACAGTGGGTATGCGTAGGCGTGCAAATATGCACAACATCCAGTCCATCCAAAGCCAATAGATCGTCAATACATGAGAAATATGCGCATCCACGCTCTTTTGCCAAAGTTTCGCCTCTTTCCCGATCGATATCCACAATACCAACCAGGCTGGCATTTGCATTCTTATTGATCGCATCAGAATGGGTCGTGCCCATATAACCGCCGCCAACAACACCGATTTTTAACATGCCATGTTTCTCCTTCCATAAAAAAGAATTTCATTGCTGAAAGACGTGTTCTTTAACATATACAGCCAAAGATCTTATCCATTGAAGCCGATGCATTGAATGCAGCCTGCTCGGGCATATTGTGATACGGCGTCATCTCACAGGTGCAATATCCGTTATACCCAATTTCCCGCAATGCCTTCATAACAGCGGGGTAATCCACATCACCGGAAAGCAGGTCACAGAAGGCGTTTAATCCGCCTGGATCGCGGCGGTAATCCTTAAAATGCACCCTGCGGATACGTTTGTTCAAGATTTTAATCCACTGCTCGGGATAACCGCTGTATACCACGTTCCCAACGTCAAAGTAGCTGCATACATAAAGCGAATTCACCTTATCAATGAAATCACGCATCTCCAAAGGAGAAAGCAAAAACTTATTCCAAACGTTTTCCAAACCAAGGTATATGTCTGCCTGCTCGGCATAGGGAGCCATATCCTGATAAGCAGCAAGCGCTACGTCATAAGCTTTGTCATATGCTAAGAAATCCGTTAAGCCGCCCGGGACAAAATCAATACCAACTGCACCCGGGAGCACCAGCACGGTATCTGTGCCAACATCCTTTGCCAAATCGACCTGGCGTTTAATGTTATCCTT
>JAQTSP010000109.1 GCA_028711205.1 Eubacteriales bacterium
CGGCGGATATCATTCGCCGGTGTCTGACACCGGAAACGCTTTGCAGAACAACAGGCCTTCGTTCAGCGTAAATGATACGCGTATGATCGAGAACCTGGGGAGTGGCGATATCGGGTTGGATAATGAATATCCGCCGGAGCCGAGTCCCTCGCCAATGCCGCCACCTCCGCCTGTGGAAGACGGGAATCCGGATATGGAGAACTATGAGGAGGACTTAAGCAACTACTGGGATGCGCATGATGCGTGGGAAGAGGAAGTTGCCAATATTGATGCTAACGAAGATGCCATAAAGAAGGAATTAGAGTCTTTAGGTAAATATATAAATGATCCCGAACCAAAATATATTATTGATAATGTTTTGAAGAATAGCAAAACGATATCAAGCGAAATGATCCAGGTGGATTATGAAACTCAAAAGGATTTTAAATATGAAACAGACTTTTTGGAGAATCATGTGCAGGATGTGTATAATGCGTATGTAACAGCAGGTTCTGTCGGAGCCGGTTTCTTTAATCCAACTGTAGGGGCACTGGTAGCTACTTTAGGTGTTCTATTCGGTGATTCACCTGAGGCGCCGATCATTAAAGAAGGAGATTATGTGATGTATCGAACTGATTATTTTGAGCCATATGGATTCCTATGGGAAACAGGGCAGAAACATCATAACGTATTGATCCTTGCTGAGGCCGATGAAAACGGGAATCCTGTAGATTCTAATCATACATATGTATTTGACTCGTGCATAGACATGTTTTCTTCTGAAGGATTACCAGCATATTATAACTTCTTTTATGAGTACGGGGAATAGTAAGATTGTGGAGGTTAATTCAGATGATTTACGTATTTTTTGCGTTTCCTGTTTCAGGGCTTATATTGAGTATCATCGGCATTACAAAAAGGGTCAAGTGGGCGTGGTTGATGTGTATCATGTGGACGATTAATATAGTCGGCTATATTCTCAACATATCCATACACTTATGGTGGCCGATCTTCGCAGTTGCTGAGCTGGCGTTTTTCATACAGATAATTTGGATTATGCTAGCAAGTAAAGCGATGCGAAAGGAGCTATAATATGAATTGGATATTGTTTGGAATACACACAGGTATCATAATTGCAGGTATATTGTATTTATTACTCAAGAAACCAAAGCGTTCTATTTTCGCGTTATTGTCAGTATTGTTTTTGGCTGTTGAGCTTGCGATAAAAGTTTTGAGGAGAATTTGTTCAGAGTGGCTAGCCTCTCCTGCAGAGTGGGAGCAGATGAACAATATGGCATATGTTATCGATAGTTTATATGTTCTTAATACTATTATTTTGGTGGCAATGACCATGTACTTTTTGATAAAAAACAAAAAAGAAAAAGTTTAGGATAAATGGATATTATCAGATATCAAGTTGTTGGCATTTGTACAAGCGTGTGATGAAGATACTTATGTAATAATGTTAATCGAAACAACTAACTTTGGCCACCTTTTCGTGGGCTCTTTTTTATACACAAGTCTATACAAACAAGGGAATATAGGGTACAATGCGAACATATATACGGGAATACGACAGCAGAGGAAAAATGTGGAGTCCGCGGATAAAGACGACCAGCCGGCGGGAGCCCCGAGAATAGGCACGGATGTCGACGATGAGATGGAAAAACTGGCGAATATGGGCGGGAGCGGAAGCGAAGGTAGGGCTGGATGATGATGTCAATGATTTGGCTGTCAGGTATGATTATACCTGTATATCCGATAATTTTGCCAAACATAAAAAATAAATATCTGAGCGTATTTTCTGCGGACATACAATATATTGTTGTGTGATATTCGTTCGTGTCGTATAATAAATCTGGACAAACGGAATTTGTTTTTTAAGGGGATAGCTATGGAAACGCGAACGATTTATGCGCAGAAAAGCATCGCGCTCATCGCGCATGACAACCGCAAAGACGATCTGATTGCCTGGGTGTCGAAAAACGAACGGACTTTGAGCCGCCATTTTTTGTGCGGTACGGGCTCGACGGCAAAAATGGTCACGGAGGCGACCGGGCTGCCGGTCAAGGCGTACCGCAGCGGGCCGCTTGGCGGCGACCAGAAGATCGGCTCTCTGATCGCCGACCTCGCTGTCGATTTTCTGATATTCTTTTGGGATCCGCTGACTACACAGCCGCACGATCCGGATGTGAAGGCGCTGCTGCGTATCGCCGTGCTTTACAACATACCCGTGGCGATGAATCAGTCGACGGCGGATTTTCTGTTTTCGTCGACATTGATGGACCAGGACTATGCGCGTGCATTGTTCGATTATCGCAGCCGTATCAAACACAAAGAATAAGTTGCATTGAGAATAAAAGGCCTGCGCCAAATGTGGGCCTTTTTGTATTTGATAAAGAATATTCGCAATGATTATATTTGATAATATTTTATTTTTCGGGGTGCCGGCAATACCAAGGGGGCAGATACTGTAAAGCGTTGTCAGTGGTTAAGGAGTCTCATCCGTGGTTGTCGGCGTCGGTGTGTCCGTCGGCGTTGGTGTCACTGTGACCGTTGGCGTTGGCGTCGACGTCGGCGTCGCTGTGGCTGTCGGCTTTGGTGTTGGCGTGACCGTCGGCGTCGCTGTGGCTGTCGGCTTTGGTGTTGTCGGCTTTGGTGTCGCTGTGGCTGTCGGCTTTGGTGTCGCTGTGACCGAAGGCTTTGGTGTTGCCGTGGCCGAAGGCTTTGGTGTTGCTGTGGCCGTCGGCTTCGGTGTGGCCGAGGCTTTAGGTGTAGGCGTGGCCGAAGGCCGCAGTGCCGCTGTAACCGAAGGTGTTAGTGTTGCCGTCGGTGCCGTTATGCTCGATGTATTGGTCAAAGACGATGCCGGTGTTCCCGTTGCGGTGCTTGAGCGTACGGGTTCGCTCGTTTGCGCGGCGGCGTCATCAGCTGCGGCCACGATTGACACAGGCTGTGTCAGCAGCACATCTGACGGCACGGATGCACCGCCAGGCATGATGATCGCGATCAGCACGACGATAGTGACGACAAGCCCCAAAACTGCGAATACCGTAAAAAAACGGTTCTTGTTCCACCGCTTGGTTGGTCTTAAGCTGTCCAGGTACGTGGAAACACCCCGATCTGCTGCCTTGAGCGGCTTTCGCGCTCCGCGCCTTTGCCAAAGGGGCTGCTTTGATTTTCGCGGATATTGCCCGTAACGCCAATTTCCCCCGGATCGCTCCGATGCGGTATTGCGGTACGCCGCGAGGTCAGCTTTCGGCTCTGGATCAGAGGTTTCTTTTATGACATCTGCCGCGGCATCTGGCTTAAACAGCCAGTGATCCTTTACCTTCAAAGGCCTCGGATTCCGGGAGAGTTTGCTATTTTTCGGCGTATGCTTTTGCCGTTTTTTCAGCGGGCCTGCACCCGGCCTTTTAAACATTTCGTACACGGCTCCTTTGTAGGAAGAACTGTATTTTGTGCACCTATCATACTAGAATTTTTATGAAATGTCAAACAATAGTAATATATTCGTAATAAATACGAAATATATCCAATTTTACTTTAAATTAAGATGATAGTGCATGCAAGGCATAATCCTGGCATTGTTGATATCACAATTTCTTAAAATAATATGTGAATAATCATTTTTTACAGCAGTGTTTTCGAATCATCGTATCGAGCTGCCAACAAGACGTAACAATATCTTAATAAATTTGTAAAATTTTCGCCATAAGTATTGTCAACCGGTGCAAAAAAGTTTAAAATAGGAGAAAAGTCATGCAGAAGAGGAACCGATGGAAAGACGAAGGCGAAAAAAAAGATCAAATGAAAAGAGACGGATAAAAATAATTAACAGTGTCGGGCGCATTGTGCGCGGCGTCGTTTCTGGTATCGCGCTAAGATTTCTGACGCTGAGCAGGCGTATGCGGCTGCTCATACTAGGGTCTCTGGGCGTTGTGCTGGCTGCGGCGGTATTGGCCATCGTTATGATGGGCGGCGCAAATGCGGAGGCAGAGCAGGTGAGCGTTGCCGAGATCCCGGTACCGACATATACGGAGGTGCCGACAAGCACGCCGACGCCGACGACGATACCCACCACCGAACCGGAGCCTACGCGCGATGTGACGATGGAGTACGGCGACGAGAGCAAGGACGTTCAGGAACTTCAGGAGCGGCTGATGACGCTTGGCTACCTCGATATTGATGAGACGACGGAATATTACGGCCCCGCGACCAAATACGCGGTTGAGCTGTTTCAGCGCCAGCATGATCTCGAGCAGGACGGCATCGCGGGTGAAGAAACGCTGGTGATGATCTATTCCGACGATGCGAAGAAATATACGCTGCTCGAGGGGACGAGAGGAACGGACGTGGACAGCCTTCAAAGGCAGCTTGTCGCGCTTGGATATCTTGACAATGCGACGGGGTATTACGGCACAGACACCGTTGCGGCGGTGAAAGCGTTTCAGGAGCGCAACAGCCTCGATGTCGACGGTAAGACGGGACAGTATACGCTTGATCTTATTTATTCGCCGGATGCCAAAGCCAGCCCGGACATGGAACAGGCGGTACGCAGAAGTGCCAACATAAACAAGATGCTCGAAGTCGCGGCTGCCCAGCTTGGCAAGCCGTATATACTGGGCAACGAAGGGCCCAACTCTTTTGACTGTTCCGGGCTTGTGTACTATTGCCTCAAGCAGGCAGGGTCCAACCGCGGCCGGTATAACGCCGCCGGTTATGCGAAGGTATCCGACTGGGAGGAGATCAAGTCGATGAACAACTTAGAGAAGGGTGATCTGTTGTTCTTCTGGAACAAAGCCCATACAAAGGTCGGGCATGTGGGCATCTATATCGGCGGCGGCATGATGATCGACGCGTCGTCGAGCAACGGCAAGGTGGTTAAACGTTCGTGCAACACGTCCTACTGGAGGAGCATGTTTGTCCGCGCACGGCGGCCCTGGTAGGCCGCTGGCGGCTTTTAAAGAATATTGCAAAAATACAGAAAGTTAAACTTGGGCATGTAACGCATCCATAATGTTTTCGGCCATATGCTTTTCAGGTCGCCGCGCGACATTAAAGCTTTGTCCTCTCTCTGCATCCGGCACAGCCAGAGCATCCGGCGCATCCGCCGGATTTTTTTTCTGTGTCTGACGGTGATAAATATTGCCAGAAACGCGCACATTGATATCGCGCAAAGCAGTATGATATCGATCAAACTCATGAGTTTCCTCCTTAAATCAGCCCGATAATACGGCCGCCCTGATAGACGATGAACGCGATGATCCATGCGACGGCCGTCTGATACGCAAAGATCAGGGCTGTGCCTTTGGCCGAGCCGATCTCGCGTTTTGTTGCCGCCAGCGCCGCGACACAGGGCATGTACAGAAGCGTGAAGCACAGAAACGCAAACGCCGCGAGCGGTGTAAAGACAGAATTCAAAGGTATACCGGCCTGGCCGGATCTCAGAAGCACGGACAGCGTGCTGACGACGGCTTCTTTTGCAGAAAGTCCGGCAATAATAGCGGTCGAAGCGCGCCAGTCCCCAAAGCCCAGCGGCGCGAATACGGGGGAGAGGAACGCGCCGATTGACGCGAGCATGCTCTCCCTGCTGTCATTCACCATGTTGAAAGACCAGTCGAGGCTCTGCAAAAACCATATCACGATGGTCGCCACGAAAATAATGGTGAACGCGCGCCGAATAAAGTCTTTGGCCTTGTCCCACATGTGCAGTATCACGCTTTTGGGTGACGGGAACCGGTAGGTGGGCAGTTCCATCACAAAAGGCGTCGGGTTGCCTTTGAACACCGTTTTTTTCAGCAGCAGCCCCGACAGGGCGGCAACGGCGATGCCCAGCACATACAGGCTGATCATCACAAGCGCCTGGTTTTTCTGGAAGAATGCGGCCGTGAACACAGCGTATATCGGCAGTTTGGCGCTGCACGACATAAAGGGCGTTAAGATAACCGTCATTTTTCTGTCCCTGTCGGAACTCAGCGTGCGCGTTGCCATGATCGCCGGAACGCTGCATCCGAAACCGATCAGCATGGGAACGAAAGAACGTCCCGAAAGCCCTATCCTGCGCAGCAGCTTATCCATCACAAAAGCCACACGCGCCATATAGCCCGTATCTTCCAGTATCGAGAGAAAAAAGAACAGCAGCAGTATCACGGGCAGGAATCCGAGCACGCTGCCCACGCCGGCGAATATACCGTCGATGATCAGCGAATGCATCCAGCCACTCACGCCGCCCTGTATCAGCGCGCCGTCCACGACGCCGGTCAGCGCGTCGATGCCAAGGTTGAACAGGCCGCTGAGCCAGCTTCCCACCACGCCGAAAGTCAGCCAGAATATCGCCAACATGATCAGAAGAAAAATCGGTATGGCAAGTATGCGGTGTGTCAGCACACTGTCGATTTTGACGGAACGGGATTGCTCTCTTGATTGCCTTGGCCTTATAACGGCCTTTTTGATCAGGCCTTCGATATAGCTGTAGCGCATGTCGGCAAGCGCCGCTTCACGGTCTGTGCCAAGAGCGCTTTCCATCTCACTAACAAAATGGCCGAGTATATCGCGCTCGCCGTCGCTGAGATCCAGCGTCATGGCCAGCGGCGGATCGCCTTCGATGAGTTTGGATGCGGCAAACCGGGCGGCATAGCCGTGCAGGGCCGCCTTCTTTTCGACCAGATGCGATACGGCGTGTATCGCTTTATGCACCTCGCCCGTGCAAAAATCCAGCCGCTTAGGCGTATGCTTCTGCTGCGCCGTTTCGATCGCGACGCGTATCAATTCGGCCACGCCTTCGTTTTTGCTTGCGGCAATGGGTACCACCGGCACGCCCAGCTCCTCCTCAAGTTTTTTGATATCGATAAATCCATTGTTGGCGCGCACTTCGTCCATCATATTGAGCGCAATCACCATCGGTATGCCGAGTTCGAGCAGCTGGAGTGTCAGATACAGGTTGCGCTCCAAATTGGTTGCGTCCACGATGTTGATAATGGCGCAAGGGTGCTGCTCAACCAAGAAATTGCGAGAAACCACCTCTTCGGAAGAGTACGGAGACAGCGAATAGATGCCGGGCAGGTCAACGATTGAAACGTCCTTGTGCTTTTTGACCACGCCTTCTTTTTTTTCTACCGTGACGCCGGGGAAGTTCCCCACATGCTGATTGCTGCCCGTCAGCTGGTTGAAAAGCGTGGTCTTGCCGCTGTTTTGATTGCCTGCCAATGCAAGTAGAAGTGTCATAAGTATCCCCCCTCCAAACGGTTACGTTGATGTGCCGCGCGTCTTCCTTGCGCAGTGTCAGTGTGTATCCCCGCAAAAACAGCTCTATCGGGTCGCCAAGCGGCGCGGTCTTTCTGACAACCACGTGGGTACCGGGGGTCAGCCCCATATCCATCAATCTTCGCCGTAGTGCGCCTTTGCCGCCGACGCACAATATTTGCCCGTGCATTCCGCAATGTAAATTATTGAGTGTCATCACAAACCTCTTAAAAATTGTTATCCTTAGCTAACATATAATGCAAAAAAATATGTTATCCTTAGCTAACATATTAGCAGAAAAAGCTTTGTTTGTCAACCAAAATATGATAGTATATCAATATAATATTAAAAAGGATGCAGGTTATGAAACTCTCCCAAATCACAGCATCAAGCCAGGATTATCTGGAGGCCATATTGAAGCTTTCAAGAAATGACAGTGCAGTGCGTTCCGTGGATGTCGCAAACGCTCTACAGGTCTCACGCGCCAGCGTCAACAAAGCAATGGGGATATTAAAACAAATGGGATTGGCTGTCCAGGAAAAATACGGAACGGTATCGCTGACCGATGAAGGTAAACGGATCGCGAACTCAGTCAAAAAGCGCCATCATACACTGAAAGGGTTTTTAGTGGATGTTTTGGGCGTCCATGAAGAAGCCGCAGAAGTTGAAGCCTGTAAAATGGAACATGTTATCAGCCCGGAAACGCTGGAGAAACTGGAAAATTTTATACAAGCCTATGAACATAAATAATTTATAATACCATATATACTCGCTGTGATAATGATGAATAAAATAACCACCCTAACGGCGCTGCGCATCGTCCGGGGGTTCCGGAATCACAATAAACCGGCCATGAGGCCGGTTCAGGTTAATGACAAACGCCCTGTTTTCAGCAGAAGACGGGGCGTTATCTATTCAGTAACAGCAAAATTCCAGTGGAATAAAAGTGTAGAAAAGTCTTCGTAAATGAGATAGAAATCGCCTGTCC
>JAQTSP010000110.1 GCA_028711205.1 Eubacteriales bacterium
CGCAAAAAGCACATCCGCCATGTTCTGACCAAGCGTTTTCATCGTTGCGACGCCTTCCGCATCGTTTTCGACGTCGCCAATCTCACGGCCGACGCCCTGATTCCAGTAGCTTGAGCCGATAACGATGCACTCGCTGATCGTAAACAGGTTGTTCATCGAATTGAACGCGACGAGCGCGCCGTTTCTTCTTGCTACGGCGACGCTTGCACAGACCTTACCCTTTAACAGCTTGTGAGGCCGTGTCACATAGCCCACGCGGTCGATAAACGCCTTCATCTGTGCGGTCAGCCCGCCGAAGTAAACGGGTGAGCCCAAAATCAGCGCATCCGCGTTTTTGATGGACTCGATACTGGCGTTGACGATATCGTCATCAAACACGCATCTGTCATTGCCATTATCTCTGCACTTACCGCAGGCGATGCAGCCGTGTATATTTCTGCCGCCCGCCTGTATGAGTTCTGTTTTTATGCCTCTTGATTCCAGTTCGTCCATAACTGTTTTAAGAAGGAGGTAGGTGTTGCCGTTATTTCTCGGGCTGCCGTTGATCGCGATTGCTTTCATGATAATTATGTTTCCTTTCCTGTGATACTACCTATATTATAATACGGTAAAAATATTTATAACAGTACTTATATGAAATGATTTTGTCATATGACAGCGAAGAAAAGAATATTATGAAAAATCAATAACAATAAATTATGATTTCTTCAACTCTTCATACAGATCCCTGACACTGTCAAATAAATAATGCAACCGAATATCACTGCTCTCTATATCCCGCCTGGTCATCTCGCCTGAGAGAACGCCGACGGCGCACATGTCGTTATCAAGTGCAAGCCGCATATCAGTGTGAAGACGGTCACCGACAACGGCGATTTTACATGGAGGCGTTTTTGTTGCGTTTTGTATGTACGCAGCCGTTTCGGGGAAGGGTTTGCCCAAAAATTTTGGAGTTATACCTGAAGCGTGCGTCAGCATGGCGCAGATGCTTGCGCAGTCGGGTATCACCATGCCGCCCTCAAGCGGGCATACCGCGTCAACGTTCGTGGCCAGAAACGGCACGCCTTCGCGAAGAAGATCGACCGCTCTTTGCGCCTTATCATAGCAAAACGTGGTGTCAAACCCCGCGACAACACAATCAGGCGTGTCGGTATCCGTGCATGTAATGCCGGCAAGCGTGAACTGCTCTATTAACGACTCGGTCCCGATGACATAGGCTTTTGCATGGGTGCCGAAAGTTCTTGTGATATAACCGGCGGTGACATCTCCCGACGTGATGATTCTGTCTGTTGCAAACCGGCCAAAACCAAGGCGCTCCAGTTTCCCGGTATATTTCGCCGGTGATTTTGAAGAGTTGTTGGTAAAAAAATAATACGGTATTTTCTTTCCGTCAAGGAGTGAAAGCAGTTCGTGTGCGCCATCGATCACACGGTTGCCAAGATAGATCGTACCGTCCATATCAAGTATAAAGCATTTAAGTTCACGTAAAGAAATCATGATAATTACTCCAAAAGTTTAATCGGCGGCAAAAGGGCCATGCCAATACTTGCGATTGTATCAAAGAATCAATTAATTCACAATAAATATGTTATATTGTGAAAATAGACTGGACAAACACTGTCACTTGTGGTATCGTCTTATAAAAGAATACAACATCTTTAATTCGGTCCAGGAGAGTCCGGCAAGGTGGTTGATATTGTTAGCTTAGCTATGTTTGCCTTGCCGTATGGTAAGGTTTTTTTAA
Source organism: Eubacteriales bacterium (assembly GCA_028711205.1). Classification (GTDB taxonomy): domain Bacteria; phylum Bacillota; class Clostridia; order Christensenellales; family SZUA-584; genus JAQTSP01. The sequence goes on from JAQTSP010000110.1 coordinate 1,745, forward strand.
TGCCAAAAAGACAAGGAGGTGCCGCATGGAAAAGGCGTTGATTATGGATGAAACGGCGCTTGAAAGAGTACTAAGACGTATCGCGCACGAGATCATAGAAAAAAACAAGGGCGCGGAAAACCTGGCGCTGATCGGTATCCATCGGCGCGGCGTGCCGATCGCAAAGCGCATTGCGAAATATATCGAGACTTTTGAAGGTGTCCGTATTGATATCGGGTCGCTCGATATCACGTTTTACCGCGACGACTTGTCGCTGCTTGCGGATCATCCTGTCATCAACGGTACGGATATTGCGTTTGACATCAACAAAAAAACGGTCGTGCTTTGCGACGATGTGCTTTATACAGGGCGCACCGCAAGGGCGGCGCTTGACGCGCTGATGGACCTCGGGCGCCCAAACTACATTCAGCTTGCCGTCATCGTGGACAGGGGCCACAGAGAACTTCCGATACGGGCCGATTATATCGGTAAAAATATACCAACGTCAAAGAATGAAGTTGTAAGTGTTCATATGGCTGAATTTGACGGTGTTGAAAACGTCGTCATCAATGATTTGCCCGGATGACCTTATCACATGCGATAAGGCCTTTTTAATATCCGGCGCTAAATAATATTATTTTTAGGAGGGTGATTATGGAGAATCAAAAAACTTCTGGCGGGAAACTTATGCTTCTTGGGTTGCAGCACATGTTTGCGATGTTTGGTGCCACTGTGCTTGTGCCTATACTGACCGGCCTTAGCCCTGCGGTCGCTTTGTTTTGCGCAGGCGTGGGAACGTTATTATTCTACTTTATAACAAAACGAAAAGTTCCGGTCTTCTTGGGTTCAAGTTTTAGTTTTATCGCGGCCATCATACTGGCGGCGGCGACATGCGCAAGCGGCGACATCGCAGCCACATTCAAGGAAGGGTTTGCGGCATCCGGTTATAACGCGATCGGATTCATGTTCGGCGACGGCGCCGCAATAACACAGAACCCGTCATACCTGGAAGCGCTGCCCTATGCAACCGGGGGCATTATTGTCGCCGGTGCGCTGTATCTCGTACTTGCGCTGCTTGTCAAGATATTTGGCGCTGATAAGATCAAAAGCTTTTTTCCGCCTGTCGTTACCGGGCCGGTCATTATCTGCATCGGTCTTGGACTCGCGCCTGTTGCAATCGGTTATATGACCGGATGGGAATCATGGGTCATTGCTGCGGCTGTGGTGGTCACCGTTATCGGCATATCAATCTTTACCAAAGGATTTTTTAAGATGGTGCCTTTGCTGTTCGGATTGATAATCGGGTATGTCGTATCGATGGGTTTCGGGATTGTCGATTTCAGCGGGATGCAAAGCGCCGAAATCATAGCGTTGCCCAACTTTATGCTTCCGAAATTTGACTGGAGAGCCATCGTAATCGTGGCGCCGATCGCGATTGTCACGTTTGTGGAACACATTGGTGACATTACGGCAAACGGCGCCGTTATCGGCAAAGACCTGATCAAAGATCCCGGGCTGCACAGAACGCTGATCGGCGACGGCGTCGCGACAATGTTTGCCGGCCTCGTTGGCGGGCCTGCGAACACGACATATTCCGAGAATACCGGTGTGCTTGCGGCAACCGGAAACTATAACCCGGTTTCTTTGGCGATTGCGGCATGTTTTGCGATCATCATGAGCTTTATCGGTAAGTTCTCGGCATTTCTGTCCTCGATACCCAGCCCGGTCATTGGTGGTATGAGTATCGTGCTGTTTGGTATGATCGCCGCGGTGGGACTGAGGACGCTTGTCACAAACAAGGTCGACTTTGGTAATACGAGGAATCTGCTGATCGTGTCGATCATGCTTGTCATCGGTATTGGAGGCGCCACCATTCCGATCAATCCCGACGCCGGATTTTTCCTGCAGGGGTACGGTTTAACGGCTGTTATCGGAATCATACTGAATAAAATCCTTCCAGAGGAAATTGGGAAGAAGGGTAAGAAGAATAAAAAGGCTGAGGCGAGTCAATAAGATTTTGTGGGAGCGGATAATATCCGCTCCCAAATAAAAAAGGATTAATTATGATACTGAAATCAAAAGACATCATCGGGTTATATGACATGGAGGCAGACGAGATAAGCTATATACTCGATTCCGCCGCGACGATGAAACAACTGTTGCTGCAGAACGCGAAAAAGATGCCGCACCTACAGGGGAAATCCATCGTGTCGCTGTTCTATGAAAACAGCACGCGGACGCGGCTGAGCTTTGAACTGGCGGCAAAATACCTCGGCGCAACGTTCAGCAATCTCGGCGTGTCGACAAGCAGCGTCAACAAAGGCGAAACGCTTCTTGACACGGGCAAGACGATCGAGGCGATGGGCACGGACATCATCGTGATCCGCCATCCGCTTGCAGGCGCGCCAAAGTTTCTGGGCGACAATTTCTCCGGGCATGTCATCAACGCCGGTGACGGCATGCACGAACACCCGACGCAGGCGCTTCTTGACATGTTCACGATGAAAGAGAAGTTCGGCCGCATCAAAGGGCTGAGTGTTGCGATCATCGGCGACATATCGCACAGCCGGGTGGCCAGGAGCAACCTTTGGGGGCTTACAAAACTGGGCGCAAAGGTAACGCTGTGCGGCATGGACACGATGATGCCGCCGGGCATCGGCCAGACGGATGCGATCGTCACAAACGATATCAAAGAAGCGATACGCGATACAGACGTTATCATGGCGCTCCGCATTCAAAAAGAACGGCTGGAAAGCGAATTCTTCCCGTCGATTCGCGAATACCACAAATTTTTCGGCATCAACGAAGACGTGCTCAAGATATGCGGCAAAGACGTGCTGATCATGCACCCGGGGCCTGTCAACCGTGGTGTCGAGCTTTCAAGCGCGGTCATCGACGCCGATTTCTCGGCGATCAACACGCAGGTGACAAACGGTGTCGCCATCAGAATGGCGCTGCTCTATATACTGACCAGGAGGAAAAACGATGACGCTTAAAATCTGCGGCGGAGAGATTGTCAATCCCGCCGGCGATAAGTCCGGCAAACTGGATATACTGATAGAAGACGGACGTATCAAGGCGATAGGGAAAGACCTGGGAGAGGCGTCACAAACGATTGACGCCGGCGGTAAAATGATATTTCCGGGGTTTATCGATATACACTGCCACTTAAGGGAACCGGGTCAGGAATACAAAGAGGATATCATATCGGGCACAAAAGCGGCGGCGCGGGGCGGCTATACGGCCGTCTGCCCGATGCCCAACACATCTCCGGTAATGGATAACGCGGCGGTCTGCGCGCTGGTGATGGAGCGTGCCAAACAGGCATATACAAAAGTCTACCCGGTCGGCGCGGCGACCGCCGGTCTGATGGGCAAAGAGCTGACAGAGATGGGAGAGCTTGCCGCGATGGGGTGTGTCGCGTTTTCTGACGACGGGCGCCCGATCGAGAACGGCGCGATGATGCGGACAGCCATGCAGTATGCCGCGACATACGGCGCATTCATCATGGCGCACGAGGAGTGCCTTGATCTCAAAGGCAAAGGCGTGATGAACGAGGGATACTATTCCACGATACTCGGGCTGCCGGGCATACCGCGCGCGGCGGAAGAAGCGATGATCGCGCGGGATATCATACTGGCCGAATCTTATGGTTTGAGGGTGCATATACAGCATGTGTCCACTCGGGGCGGCATCGAGATTATACGCGCCGCCAAAAAGCGCGGCGTCAAAGTGACCTCGGAAACCGCTCCGCATTATTTCTCGGGCGACGACAGCCTGTGCCGGGGATACGACGCGCGCGCAAAAGTCAATCCGCCGCTTCGGACATGTGACGATGTCGAGGCTGTCAAACAGGGGTTGCTCGACGGTACGATCGACGCGATCGCAACCGACCACGCGCCGCATCACAGGGACGAGAAGAACATCGAGTTTGCGCTGGCGGCGTCCGGCATATCCGGATTCGAGACGGCGTTTTCGCTTGCGGTCACAAACCTGACCGACGACGCAGGCCTATTGGCCAGGCTTTTCGCGGCCAATCCGGCTAATATTATCGGAAAACCGGGCGGTGTGCTAAAAGAAGGCGCCGCCGCAGATATCACGATAGCGGACATGAACATAGAATACATTCTAAAAGAAGAGGACATCATTTCCAAAGGCAAGAACACGCCCTTTATCGGGCAAAAACTCAAAGGCGTTGTCACGCAGACGATCGTCGACGGGAAACTGGTGTTTGACGGAGAGATTTTATGAGGATAGACAGGCTATGCGAAGCGATAAATAAGACAAAATGCCCCGTATGCGTGGGGCTTGATACACAATATGATTACCTGCCGGAGGAATACCGGACAAGCGTTGAAAACCCGGATATTAAGACAACAGCCGAATGTGTTTATCACTACAACTGTGCTATAATAGATGCGGTCAGTGATATCGCCCCGTCCGTCAAGGTGCAGGCGGCGTATTATGAAAAATACGGCGCAGACGGTATAAGGTGTTTTCACGATACGATGGACTATGCAAGCGCTGCGGGCCTTGTCGTGATCGCGGACGTCAAAAGAAACGACATCGGATCGACCGCCAAGGCGTATTCCGAGGCGTATATCATGGGCAGCGCGGCCGATTTTATCACCGTGAATGCGTATCTCGGCATCGACGGCATACAGCCTTTCCTCGATGACTGCGGAAAGACGGGCAAAGGCATCTTCGTGCTGGTCAAAACGTCAAACCCGTCAGGCGGAGAATTTCAGGACCTTGATGTCGGCGGCCAAAAGCTCTATCAGACGGTGGCGGACAAGACCGCCGCATGGGGCGCGGCGCTGATCGGGGAGTACGGATACAGCGCGGTGGGTGCGGTCGTTGGCGCGACATATCCCGCCGAAGCGAGAGAGCTGAGAGACCGCATGCCCAACACGTTCTTTCTTGTGCCGGGGTACGGCGCGCAGGGCGCCGGCGCGGACGATATCGCAGTCAACTTTGACCTTAACGGCTTCGGCGCCGTGGTCAACTCGTCAAGGGGTATACTTCTGGCGTATAAAAAAGAGCAATACGCGGGACTGCCGGCAGATAAGGCCGCAAGGCAGGCGGTCATTGATATGAAGAATGATATTTTTTGCGCATTACAAAAGCGCGGAATAGATTTATAAATTTTTGAGAGGAGAAGCTTTAATGGCGATACTCACACTTGAAGACGGGACCCGGTTTGCCGGGCAGAGCTTCGGGGCAAAAACGGATATCATCGGCGAGGTCGTGTTCAACACGGGCATGACGGGCTATCAGGAAGTGCTGACAGACCCGTCGTATTGCGGGCAGATCGTCACGATGACGTATCCGCTGATCGGCAACTATGGCGTCAATGACATCGATCCCGAATCGGCGCATCCGCAGGTCAGCGCGTTTATCGTGCGCGAGGCCTGTGACCAGCCGTCAAACTGGCGCAGCCAGGGCAATATCAGCCAATACCTGGAGGACCACGGCATCTGCGGGCTTTCCGGCATCGATACGCGCGCGCTGACACGCATCATCAGGGAAAAGGGCACGATGCGCGGTATCATCACACAGGACGAACCGACGGAAGAACAGATCAGGCTGATGAAAGGATATGAATGCAAACTGCCCGTCGATATCGTGACGTGCAGGGAAAAATATGAGTATTGCGGCGGCGGGCTCAAAGTCGCCGTGATCGACTACGGCTTGAAGCGTAACATCATCCGCAGTTTGAAAAAAAGAAACTGCGCGGTCACGGTGTTTCCAGCAAGGACACCGGCGAAGGAGATAATAAGCGGCGGTTTTAACGGCGTGATGCTGACCAACGGGCCAGGAGACCCGAAGGATAATGTGGAAGTGATAGAGAATCTCAAACAGCTTGTCGGCAAACTGCCGATATTCGGCATATGCCTTGGGCATCAGCTGTTATCGCTGGCGATGGGCGCAGACACCGAAAAACTTAAATACGGACACAGAGGTGCGAATCATCCGGTTAAAGACTTAAAAAAGGACAGGGTCTATATCACGTCGCAGAACCACGGGTATACAATTGTGGAAGACACGCTGCCCGACGGCTTGGAGGTGAGCCACAGGAACTGGAACGACGGTACGATAGAGGGGATCAATTACAAGGATCACGACATGTTCACCGTACAGTTTCATCCAGAGGCTTCACCCGGGCCCGAAGACACGGCTTATCTTTTTGATGAGTTTATCGCCATGATGAGGAGCTAACGCATGCCGAGAATAGACGATATAAAGAAAGTAATGGTTATTGGTTCCGGGCCGATCATCATCGGACAAGCCGCGGAATTCGACTATGCAGGCACGCAGGCCTGCCGTGCGCTGAAAGAAGAAGGCATCGAGGTGGTGCTGGTCAACTCGAACCCAGCCACTATCATGACGGACCTTGGGATCGCTGACAAGGTCTATA
>JAQTSP010000001.1 GCA_028711205.1 Eubacteriales bacterium
CCTGTTGAGCGGATGCGCCATCGCGCCCACCCGCTTTCCCGCGGCATCTCTGGAGAGCTCGGTATCCGCGTCAAGCGTGATAACATATTTGATTCCCTGCGGTATATCCTTTGTCACATGGGCAAACGGCGACTCGTCGCCATAAAGAAGCGCGCAGAAATCGAGCAGCGCGCCGCGTTTGCGCTCCCTGCCCGAATATTTCCTTTTGCTTTTGATATATGTCCTTTTACGCTGCGCATAAAAGAAAATTTTCCTGTCGTATTTTTTGTTCAGGGTTTGGGTGAGCGCCTCTGTTTTTTCAATTGTCTCCACGTCCTCGGCCGTGATCTCGTTTTTGTTTTCTTTAAAGTCTGATAAAAGCGCAAAATAAATGTTGTCCTGCTGATTGGCCGCATAGTAAACCTGCATTTTATCCAGCATGTCCTGCGCATCCTCTGCACATGTGATCAGTGTCGGTACGACCACCATCGTGGCGCAGTCTTTCGTGATGCCCTCACGAAGCGCCATTTTCGGTATAAACGCCGGCCTGGTTAATAGCGCAAATATTTTGTTGCTGACCGCAATGGCCACGCTGTAAATCGGCACAAGGCTGATTAAAAATCCGAATATACCGTATATGACCGGATACATAAAAAACAAAGATATACAGAGTATCGCCGCGCTGATAACCGTCGAAACCATCGCGCCGCCCACATAAAATAAGAGCATATGCTTTTTAAAAAAAGAAATGGCCCTTTCTTTGGCGGGCAGCCTTCCGAATTCCTTCATCAGCGTATGCCGTTTTTGCCCGGCAACATAACTGCCCACATGCTCATCGTTTTTTTTCGCGAGTTTTATGGCCGTTTTGGCCACAGCCGTTTCCGACGCCTTGACGCTTTTGGCCATATCCGCGACACATCGCCTGTAATATTCCCGCGAATCAAAATCCATATTTGTGTAATCTTCGTCCTCGCCTAAGTGTTTATGCACGACAGAAACGCTCTCAAATATTGACTCGAAGTTGATTTTTGCGAGCAATCTCAGCGACGAGATCGCACCCGAGATATACATGATATATTTGGCCTCATAGGCATGCGCTGTTTTTATCAGCTTATCGACAGACAGGTCACGCATGCAGAGCCGGGCATTGATGGCTTCGGTGGCTCTTGCGGCATATGGGTTTTCTCTCAGCTGTGCCATGGCATGCTCTATAAACAACGGATTGAAAAGAACATTCTTGTATTCGCCAAGCAGCTGGGCGGACACATCCTTGTCATTTTTTATCTGCGCGCAAAAACTATCCGCCCTGCTTCGCATGTATATGCATTCAACGCTGCGCCGTCCAAGCCCGGCCGCGGCGTACAAAAGCGCAGCTTTCAGCATATCGACAAATATCCAAAGCTCACCCGAATCAAGCCCTGCCTCTTTCTGGTACGCTTCTAGAAATTCCTGTATGCTGTTCTCGGTGATGTAAAATGAGCTGTGCTTGACGAGTTCTGTTGCAAGCACGAAGCCTCGCGGATAATGCGCAAACCGGCCGTTTTTGATATGCGGCAGCTTATACGTGTTTTTATTGAGCTCGATCTGCTTAATTTGTTCGATAAACAAAAACCGGTTGTCATAAAACCATTCGGAAATGGCGGGCAGGTCAGCGCCCTTGTCTTTTTTCTGTTTTGCCATATAATAGGCGTTTTCAATATTCCGCCGTACATCATAAAGACTTAAATACCCATACTTGAATTTTTTTATATACACCTTGTGAATCAGCGACAAATCGCATGCGTACTTTAACAGCTCCCCGGAAGATAGTTTTAAGTCGTCTAATACATTCAGCGAAATGCTCCGTAACTTGCGCATATTTCCTCCATTTTTAAAATGTCATGTTACTATTATCTCGCATATAAGCGCTATAAATACAAAAAAAGAAGCCTTTGCAAAACAAAAGCTTCTTTTTTATTGGTTTTGAGACAGGCCTGTAAGCCGAGTTCTGTCGAAAACGGTCATCTATCTACGCCTATAGTTGCCTATAGGCTCCAGCGATTACATGGGGCGCGGCGGGCAGCCGCATCATGCCCACTATCAATCTTGCACCGGACGGGGTTTACATAGCAGCCAAGTCGCCAAGGCTCTGGTGAGCTCTTACCTCACCTTTCCACCCTTGCCTGACATACATCAGGCGGTATATCTCTGTTGCACTTTCCTTAGAGTCGCCTCCACCGGGCGTTACCCGGCGTCCTGCCCTACGGAGCTCGGACTTTCCTCCCGGCACATTTTGTACCGGGCGACCGTTCGGCCTTCTCAAAATACTACTGCAGATACAATATCCTTCCGCAGTTTTCACACTCTATTATTGTATCAGTCTTTTTAATGTTTGCCAAGTCCCTCGACGGCAGTTCCATGTTGCAGCCCATACACCGCCCGCCCTGCAGAAGCGTGACCGGCATGGGCGTGTTCTTTTTAATACGCTTATATTTTTTCAAAAGCTCTGCGTCTACCTTGGATGCCGCAAGTTCGGCCGCCTTTCTCAGCTTGTCGAGCTCTTCCGCACCCGCGCGAAGCTCTTCTTCGTGTTTCTTTTTAAGCGTCGCAAAATCTTTTTGCGCCTGGCTCACATGGACCAGTATATCCTTCAGCTTCGCAGCCGTCTGCTCCGCGTTTTTCTGCACAATGACCGCTCTGCGTTTTTGCTTGACGATGTTTTCATATGTCGTTTCGTACTCATGGACAAGGTCTTTTACGACATTATAATCGAGTTCCTCGGGATCCATCTTTTCGTACTCGCCGATATCCTTGTGCTTCTTGTTTAAAAGCTCTATCATCCTGTCGTACTGCGCCTCGACCTCGGACAACCCGTTTTGCTCGACCAGCGCCTTGTTTTCCATATCACGAAGCGCCTCCTGCTGTTTTTTCAGGTAGCTCTGCAGTTTAATAAGCTGTTTTCTCGTCGCCGTATTTTTCAGTTTCTTCTCGTAAGCCTCCAACTCGGCATCAGCCTGCTGGTATTCATATAATAAGGCCAGCTTTTCCAAATAATAGTCCTCCCTGCGCCCGTATTAGCACCCCATAAAGCCTGCAGGCTTTTCGGGGACCCCATATTAACAATACTCATATGGCGCTTTTTCACAGTTGGCTTTTCTCAAGCCTAAATCTAATTGTAACTCATTCAGGCACGATTGTAAACTTATAAATACGTCATGGGTAAAGCCTATCTCCGTAGCGAAGTGCCCCGCTTCCACCAAAAGAAGGCCTTGGAACCGGGCATCGATAAAATGATGATGCTTTGCTTCGCCTGTGATCAGTGCCTGGGCGCCGTGCGTTTTTGCCGCCGTCACGAATTCTCCGCCGCTGCCGCCGATGACCGCGACTTTGTCGATTATATCACAGCTCGTCCCGGAAATCTTCAGGGTTTTTATGCCAAGCGCCTGTTTGACGCGGTCCAAAAACGGCTCTTTGCCGCAAGGTTCCGTCAGGTGTCCCGTGCGCATCAGATCTTCGCCGCATCCTGACACGGTCTCAATCCGGCAAAGCCCCAGTTTTTCTGCCAAACCGTCGTTGATGCCGCCCTTTGCCCTGTCATATGACGTATGCGCGGCGTATAGCGATACGCCGGATTTAATAAGGCGCATCAGCAAAGCGTCGGTGGTGATGTTACAGCTTAATGATGTCACAGGCGTAAATATTAGCGGATGATGGCACAGTATCATGTCACAGTCGAACGCAACCGCCTCGTCGATAACCGTTTGTGTGACATCAAGCGCGATAAGAACGTTATGAACGCGGCCGGCGCAACGCAGCAGCAGCCCCGTGTTATCCCAGTCGTATGCCAGGCACGGCGGCGCGATGGTCTCTATGGCCCGTACAATATCATCTAATGCTACAGACATTTTTCTATCCCCGCATATTCTTCCAGTCTCTCGTCGATCTGATTCAGCAGCTCCATTTTCTTTGACGAATCCGATTTTTCTATCTGCTGGCGGATCTCTTTTGTCTTGTCGATACGCCTTTTTATAAAGTATCTTAACACCTTCGGCTTTTTTTCAAGCAGCACAGGCCCAAATTCCAGCGCGATATCCGAAAGCTTTTCAGACTGCCCCTTGAGCGCCAGAATAACAGGATAAAAATGCCTGTTCTCAAACACCAACTCCTCGTCTGCGATACGGTAGCCGTTTTCGCATATCCATTGCCGAAGAAGCCCCGACGCCGTGTTGCAGGACAGCACAAGCGTGTCCGGCGCCTTGTCTTTGTTCGCGTTTAAGATGTCACTGATCAGCTCGCCGCCCATTCCGGCCAGCACCGCGGCGTCCGCTTCACCCGCGGCAAGCACCTCAAGCCCGTTCCCTTCGCGAAGCGATATGCTTTCTTCAAACCCTTTTGCGTTCTTTCTCGCTTTATCAAGCGACTTCCCGCTGATATCACCGCAGATTACATGCTGCGACCTGCCGTTTTTGACAAGCGCAACCGCGACCTTTCCGTGGTCGCATCCAATATCTGCGATCGTTTGCGCGCGCGGCACCATTCGAACGATCGTTTTTAGCCTGTTTGATAACATCATTTCCCCCTTATTATCACACCGAAAAGCCTTTTGCTTTTTGTGATCCCCATAATAATAGGCAGCCTGCCAAAAAAAGACTGCCTCTTTGCATCGTTCATATTGCCAAAACGTCCTTAATCCAGGAAGTCTCTCAACTTTTTGCTTCTGCTTGGATGGCGAAGCTTCCGCAAAGCCTTTGCCTCGATCTGCCGGATACGCTCCCTTGTGACCATAAACTCTTTGCCCACTTCTTCAAGCGTGCGCGCCCGTCCGTCATCAAGCCCGAAACGCAGGCGAAGAACCTTCTCTTCCCTCGGTGTCAACGTATCAAGCACATCCATCAGCTGCTCTTTCAGCAGCGTGAACGCCGCCGCCTCGGCCGGTGCCGGTGCGTCGTCGTCGGGAATAAAATCGCCAAGATGGCTGTCTTCCTCTTCGCCGATCGGCGTCTCAAGAGAAACGGGTTCCTGCGCTATCTTGATGATCTCTCTGACTTTCTCTTCGCTGATATCCATCTCTTTCGCGACTTCTTCGGGCAGAGGGTCTCTGCCGTACTGCTGCAACAGCTGCCTCGAAACGCGTATCAGTTTGTTGATCGTCTCGACCATGTGCACAGGGATGCGGATCGTGCGCGCCTGGTCTGCGATGGCGCGTGTGATCGCCTGGCGTATCCACCAGGTGGCATATGTTGAAAACTTATACCCTTTGGTATAATCGAATTTCTCTACCGCTTTGATCAGCCCCAGGTTGCCTTCCTGAATCAGGTCCAAAAACAGCATGCCACGCCCGACATAACGCTTTGCAATGCTGACAACAAGGCGAAGATTGGCCTCGGCAAGCTTGCGCTTTGCCGCTTCGTCACCCAGCCCCATCGCTTTTGCGAGCGCGACCTCCTCATCAGCCGACAAAAGATCGACCTTGCCGATCTCTTTGAGATACATGCGTACGGGATCATCGATATTCACGCCTTCGGGTACGGTGATATCGATTTCTGTATCCACATCTTCGCTGTCTTCGTCCAGATCTTTATCGATCTCCACGTCAATGACGTCTATCTTCATCTCTTCAAGGGTGCCAAGAAGCCTGTCAAGATAATCCGCGTCCATCTCCGCGCCTTCAAGCGCGTCGTTTATTTCTTTATATGTCAGAACGCCTTTCTTTTTTCCCGTCTCAATAACGTCTTTGAGCCTGTCTTCTTTATCTACCGCCAGCAGGCTCAGCGCCTGGAGCTTTTCCAAATTTTCTTTGGATAAAGTCATATTCACTTTTTCTTCTTTTTTCTGCCTCGATTCATTTTTTTGCGGCTGCGCATTTTTTATGACTGGTTCATTCTGTGGGTTTTTTATTACTTCCGGGTCTGATACTTTCTTTTCTTTCTGACTATCAGCTGCAGAAATATCTGGTGCAGAAGGCTTTTTCACCGTTTCTATGCCCTTTTTCGGCTTTTTCGCCGTTTTCTTGCTCAAAATTCGATCACCCTATCCTATACCCTCAATATGGTTTAATTCTTTATCTATCTCGCCTATTTCGGCGAGTAGCTTACGTTTGTTTTCACTCGACGCATCCCGAAGCCCTTCCATCAGCGACTGCCTTTTTTTCTCCAGCTTTCGCTTCCTCATGTTTGAGATGCAGTCTTTCAAATAAGCCTCCGGATCATCGGCAATTACCTGCATATCCGAAAGCCTTGCGGCCTCATTTCTGTCTTCTTCGTACTCAAGTTCGGATAATAGTTCGGCATATGTAGGCTGAATTCCTCTTTTTATGCCATCATATAACACAGAAAAAATATTTCCGTGCGATTTTAGAGAAAAATCGTCGGCACTGATATCATCTATGACATTTTCAACAAAATGCACATTGGCGAGCGCATAGGCCAAAAATGCATCCTCAGCGTTATCTTTATCGCTTTTTTTAATACTATTATACCTATAATTGTCATTAGTATTCTTAGGTGCATCCTTGTTTTGTATCTGCCCCTGTATCGAGTTTTGGCTGTATCCCGTTTCTTTTGCAAGTCTTTGCATATACCGTTCCTTTATGATCGGGCTCTCGATTGCAGCGATGATTTTCGTGGCCGCGATCGCGTATCCTTCCCTGCCGTCTTCCGTCTGCAGATCAAACGAACGTTTCTTCATATCCAGCTTGTATCCGATCGCCGGAACCGCATTCTTAACCTTTTTGGCGAATTCACCCAACCCGTTTTTCCTGATAAAGTCGTCGGGATCCATGCCGTCGTCAAAACGTATCACCTTCACGGAATGGCCCTCCGCCGACAGGACGTCGATCGCCTTCATCGTCGCGATCTCTCCCGCTTCGTCTCCGTCGTACGCCAAAAAAACATCGTGTGCGTACCTCTTTATCAGCATGGCCTGCTCTTTTGTCAGGGCCGTACCCAGCGACGCGACAACAGCCCTGACGCCGTGCGCCTGCAGAGACACCACGTCCATATACCCCTCAACGATGACCACGCTCTTTATACTGCGCATCTTTCTGACAAGATCGAGGCCGTACAGGTTGCGCCGTTTGTTGAAAAGCATGGTTTCCTTCGTGTTCAGATATTTCGGGGTCGTGTCATCAAGCACCCGTCCGCCGAATGCGATGACATCGCCGAAGGTATTGATGATCGGAAACATCACCCGGTTGCGAAAAGCGTCATAAGTGTTGTTGTTGGTCACCTGGACAAGCCCGCTTTCTTTGATCAGGCTCTGCGGAAACCCTTTTTGCCTGAGCCTATTAAGAACGTTATCCCATTCGTCCGGCGCGTATCCAAGCCCGAACCTTTTGATGATATTTTCTTCGATGCCGCGCTTTTTTAAATAGGCAAGCGCCTGGGCTCCTTTTGGCGTATGCAGCGTATCAAAGTAAAACCTTGCCGCCATCTTGTTCATCTCTGCGATCTGCTGTCTTTTTTTCTTTATCTCGCTGTAGTCTTTGTCCTCCATCGCGTGCGGCATTTCCATATGCGCGCGCCTGGCAAGCATCTCAATCGCCTCGCCAAATAAAACATTTTCCGTTTTCATAATAAAATGGGCGACGTTGCCACCCTGTTTGCACCCGAAACAATAGTAAAGCTGCTTGTCCTTACTGACAGAAAAAGACGGCGTCTTCTCGTTATGAAACGGGCATAGCCCCCAATAGCGCCCGCCGCGTTCGCTCAATGTGGTGTACCCCGATACGACGTCCACGATATCGTTTTTTGCATACAGCTCGGAAAGCCATGCGTCAGAAAACCGTGCCACTAAAATTTATTCCAGCCTTTCGGTATATAGATATCCATAAAGACATTGACCGCAAACCGGTCCGTCATGCCCGCGATATAGTCGGTGACCGTTTGTTCCAGCCCGAACCGTTCTATGCTTTTGCCCGCGTCCGGCCCCATGTCGCCGGGGGCGTTCATATAATGCCGGAACAGCATCCGTATCATCATCTCGGCCTTGCTTTCCTGTTCTTTGGCTTTGGAGCCTAGATAGACGTGTTCAAACATAAACTGCCTCAGCTTTTCCGTCATTTCGTCAATACCGGCCGACATCGTGATCTGCCGCCCGGAGCTGTTCCCCACGATGTCGCGTATCATTGTATTGATGCGGCCGCTGTGCGTTTCACCAAGAACGCGGGCGCAATCTTCCGGGATCTTATCGATGATACCTGCCCTCAGCGCGTCGTCGATGTCGTGATTGATGTACGCGATACGGTCAGCATGGTTGACGACCATGCCCTCCGGCGTCGACGGGGTCAGGTTCTTCTTGTGGTTTAATATACCGTCCCTGACCTCATAGGTCAGGTTCAGCCCCTCTCCGCCTTCGAGCAGCTCCACAACGCGCAGACTCTGTTCGTTATGCTCAAAATGGCCGGCCAGCTCGTTAAGAACACGCTCGCCCGAATGCCCGAACGGCGTATGCCCAAGATCGTGCCCCAAAGCAATGGCCTCCGTCAGATCTTCGTTGAGCAAAAGGCACCGCGATATCGTCCGCGCGATCTGCGATACCTCGAGAGTATGCGTCAGCCGCGTGCGGTAGTGGTCGCCTTCGGGCGATAAAAACACCTGCGTCTTATGCTTGAGGCGCCTGAAAGACTTGCAGTGTATGATCCTGTCCCTGTCACGCTGAAAAACGGTGCGCATCGGGCACGGCTCAAGATACCTTTCCCTGCCCTTCGATGCCGCCGCTTTCGTGGCAAACCCGGATAAAATATCGTATTCACGCTTTTCATATTTTTCTCTGAAGAAAATATCCTTATTATCCATACGTATAATTTAAACAAATAATCAAAAAATCCTGCATTTTGATAATACTCACTTTTCGTGTATGTGATACAAACCAAAAAACACGCGCACAAAAAGAGGCAAGGGGCTTGCCTTGCCTCATGTGAATCAAACAAATATGCCTATTTCTTCGCTTTTTTCTCTTCGATCGCCGCGTGGGCCGCCGCAAGCCGAGCGATCGGCACACGGAACGGTGAACAGGACACGTAATTCAAGCCGATATCGTGGCAGAACTTGATGGAGCTCGGCTCGCCGCCATGCTCTCCGCATATGCCAAGCTTGATATTGCTTCTCGTTTTCCTGCCAAGCTCTGCCGCCATACGGACAAGCTTGCCGACACCGTTTTGATCCAGTTTTGCGAAGGGGTCGGACTCGTACACTTTTTTATTGTAATAGTCCTCGAGGAACTTGCCGGCGTCGTCTCTTGAAAACCCGAACGTCATCTGTGTCAGGTCGTTGGTGCCAAACGAGAAAAACTCGGCTTCTGTCGCGATCTCATCCGCGGTCAGCGCGGCCCTTGGCACCTCTATCATCGTGCCGACAAGATAGTCAATCTTCACGCCCTTTTCCTGGATCACCTGCTCGGCGGTTTTAACGATAATGTCCTTGACATATTTCAGCTCCTTGATGTCGCCGACAAGCGGTATCATGATCTCTGGTTTTATGCTGATCTTCTTTTCCGCCGCGACCTCGATCGCCGCTTCGATAATCGCTCTTGACTGCATCTCGGCGATCTCCGGATACGTGACCGCAAGGCGGCAGCCTCTGTGCCCCAGCATCGGGTTGAACTCATGCAGATTGGCGATCGTCTGCTTGAGTTCTTCGAGCGGTATGATCATCTCTTTGGCAAGAGCCTTGATATCCTCTTCCTCCTGCGGCAAAAACTCGTGCAGCGGCGGATCGAGAAGCCTGATCGTCACAGGAAGCTCGCCCATTGCCTCATATATGCCTGTAAAGTCCTTCTTCTGCATCGGAAGCAGTTTTAAAAGCGCTCTGACTCTCTGGTCGCGGTTCTTCGATACGATCATTTCACGCATCGCGGGAATTCTTTCCTCGTCAAAGAACATATGCTCCGTGCGGCAAAGGCCGATGCCCTCCGCGCCAAAGTGGATCGCCTGGGAAGCGTCTTTTGGCGTGTCAGCATTCGTCCTGATCTTGAGCGTCCTCACTTCGTCCGCCCATTCCATGATGGTGCCAAAATCGCCCGTCAGCTTCGCCGGTTCTGTCGCGATGGCATCGCCGTAAACATATCCGGTCGATCCGTCGATCGATATATAGTCGCCTTCATGGAATACTTTCCCGTCCGTTGTGCTCATTGTCTTATGCTTCTCGACGATCATGATATCGCCGCATCCGGATACACAGCATGTGCCCATGCCTCTCGCGACAACGGCCGCGTGCGATGTCATGCCGCCCCTGGCCGTCAGTATGCCGTTCGCGGCGTACATGCCTTCGATATCTTCAGGCGACGTCTCGAGCCTGACAAGTATCACCTGTTCGCCGGCTTCAGCCGCTGCCACAGCATCTGAAGCGGTAAAGTATATCTTTCCGCAGGCAGCGCCCGGTGACGCTGCAAGCCCTTTCGCGATCGGCTTCGCGGCGGCAATCGCCTTTGGATCAAACGTCGGGTGCAGCAGCGCGTCAAGCTGTTTTGGCTCTACTTTTAAGAGCGCTTCTTCTTTTGAAAGCTTTCCTTCTGCTACAAGATCGACGGCGATCTTTAATGCGGCAGCTGCCGTTCTTTTGCCGTTTCTTGTCTGAAGCATATAGAGCTTTCCTTTTTCAATGGTAAACTCCATATCCTGCATATCGCGGTAATGATCTTCCAGCGTTTTAGCAATATCCACAAACTGGTTATAGACCTCCGGCATCGTATCCTGCAGATCGGATATCGCTTTCGGCGTTCTGATGCCGGCCACCACGTCCTCGCCCTGCGCGTTCATCAAAAACTCTCCATAAAGCCTCTTCTCACCCGTTGACGGATCCCTTGTAAAAGCAACACCGGTGCCCGAATCGTTGCCCATGTTGCCAAACACCATGGCCTGCACATTGACGGCGGTACCCCAGTCGCCGGGAATATCGTTCATACGGCGGTATACGATCGCACGCGGGTTGTCCCATGAGCGGAATACCGCTTTGACAGCCTCGAGCAGCTGCGCCTTCGGGTCCTGAGGAAATTCTTTTCCCTGCTCGGCAAGGTACAGCGCTTTATATCTTTGGACGACTGTTTTCAAGTCGTCCGTGTTAAGCTCTGTATCGTGCTTGACACCGCGCTCTTTTTTGGCGCCGTCCAGTATCTCCTCGAACTTGGCCTTTGCGATACCCATCACGACGTCCGAAAACATCTGTATGAACCGCCTGTAGCTGTCATACGCAAAACGGTCGTTTCCGGTCAGCCTGGCAACGCCTTTTACGGCTATGTCATTCAGCCCGAGATTCAATATGGTATCCATCATGCCCGGCATCGACACTCTTGCGCCCGAACGTACAGATACCAGCAGCGGATTCTCGGGATCCCCGAATTTCTTTTCGTTGATCTCTTCCGTTTTTGCAAGCGCCTCATAAAACTGCTCTAAAATATCATCGGCGATTGTTTTACCGTCCTCATAATAACGGTTACACGCCTCTGTTGAAACTGTAAATCCCTGTGGCACGGGCAGCCCGAGCCCTGTCATCTCTGCCAGGTTGGCTCCTTTGCCGCCCAGCAAATTTCTCATCGAAGCGTTGGCTTCGCTAAAAAGATACACGTACTTTTTTGACATTATCGTAACTCCTTAATATATATTTACGGCTAATAACCGCGACTCCCAAAAAAACTCGCCAAAAAATTATACACCATTTGTATATCTTTCACAACGTGAAATTTGTTTTATACAATATGAAAATAATGCGATTGCTGAATAAAGAATCTCGGCTTAAAAATCACCAAATGGTCCGGTTTGCTGGCATGTGTGTTTTTATATCAGCTTGATAAGTGCCGGTATCAGTAACGTATCAAGAATAACGCCGATAAGCGAAAATAAATATACCTTAAACATTTTTGCAAAATGCGGCCTTGATGAGATCAGCACATCCCTGGCCGTTTTTGGTATTTTTCTGTTTTTAAATGCAACGATGGAATTGTTGAGGCCTAAAACACCTGCTTTACATAGGCAGGGCAAAAACACAAGGTTGGGGATAAACGTACAAAAAACGATTGCAGCGAGACCGCCGGAACCAAGATTGAGCGCCAAAACCCCAACAGTAAACCCAACACAAAAACCCTTTATGATCAATACAACTGTAATAACCGGTACGCCGATCATCATTAAAGAGAATACGGTGATTATCGCAAAAAGCACCGTATTTTGCAAAAACGAATTGATGAATATACAAAAATAATCAACCGGATTTGTTTTTACTGAATAAAAAAGCAGATTGATATATTCGGAGAACTCGGCTTTTGCGCTGATTTTCATGTTGCTGACGGTAAACGTACCGGCCGTGATCCCAACAACAAGAAAAAAGACAAGCAACAGATACTGTACCTTGTTGTCAAACATATCCATGCTCGCCCGTCTCTTGAGTTGATAAAACAAGGGCACCGCCTCCATACTGCAATCTTTTTATGATTGATAGATATGCAGGCGGGGTGGTGTGTATGCTAATCGACGCGTTTAATTTCGGTATTCAGTTTGTCTGCAAGCATAGCAATAAACTCTCCGTTTGTCGGCTTGCCTTTTGTGTCAAGTATCGTATATCCGAAAAATCCTTCAAGCACTTTTATGTTCCCGCGGTTCCATGCCGTTTCGATCGCATGGCGCATGGCACGCTCGACCCTTTGAGGCGTTGAGTTGTATTTGTGAGCAACGGACACATACAGGCTTGTCGTCAGCTTGCTCATCAGCTCAAAGTTCTCATGCACTAAGAGTATCGCGTCACGTAAATAGTGGTATCCCTTTACGTTTGCGGTGATACCCACCATCTTGATATGATTTGTGACAATATCTCTCGGAGCCTCCGGTTTTTTATAGCCAAACACCCTGGTCGCGTCGTTTTCGTATTGCATCAGCTCCAAAATTCGCTTCTTAAATACGTCCTTTTCAAATGGTTTTAAGAAAATATAGTCCACGCCGTAACTTTCCGCTTTTTTCAGAATAAAATCAAGCCCGACCGCAGACATCATCACCACTTTTGTATGCGCGGCATACCCGTTTCTGTCGAGTTCCTCCAAAACAGCAAACCCGTCAAGCGCAGGCATGATCAAATCCATAACAAGCAGATCCGGTTTGTGCTTCATCGTCAGCTCAAATGCCTGCCGCCCGTCAAAAGCGTATTGTTCAATATCAAATACGCCTGTCTCTTCAAGAAAACCTGAGATCAATCTTAGATAATCCCTGTTATTGTCTGCAAGAATCGCGCTGTACTTTGTCTCATTATTTTTTAAATTCATGATAGAATATCCTTTGGTATGAATAATGCGCATATCTGAACAAGAACTATTTTCTTTATTCAACATATTTTAGAAAATACCTGCCGGACTGCGCAATATGACCAAAAGCCTTCAAATTTCTACATAATTCGACACGGCAGGCTATTGCATGATTATTGTACTTGTTCGAGCATCCAGTCCGCATACAGGCCGTATCCCTTTGCGGGGTTGTTCACAAAAACGTGCGTCACGGCACCGACAAGCTTGCCGTTCTGTATGATAGGACTTCCGCTCATACCCTGCACAATGCCGCCCGTGACCACCAAAAGCTCTTCATCGGTGATCTCGATCACGAGCCCCTTCTGGCCGATCGTATCCTGCCCGCTGGCTTTTATGATCTCGCAGTCAAACTCTTTGACACCCTCGCTGTCGATCGTCGCCAATATCGATGCGCCGCCCAATTCGACTTCGTCCCGGTTGGCGACAGGTATCGGATCGGAAAACACGCCAAGGTCAATATCGTCATACAGCGTGCCGTATATGCCATATTCAGTGTTTTTAAGTATGATGCCCATGTTTCCGGATGAACTTGAAAAAAAGCCTTTTATTTCGCCGGGAACGCCACTCTCTCCTTTATTGACCTGTATGATCTCCGATAAATATATTTCTCCTTCCCTGACAGTGAGTACGCTGCCCGTATCAAGATCGCATATGGCATGCCCAAGCCCCGCGAACCATCGCTCTCCCGGCAGTATGAATGTGAGCGTTCCTACGCCGGCCGTACTGTCCCTGACCCAGATTCCAAGCCTCATCTTTCCGTCCGAATAATCTTTCACCGGCTGGACTTCAAGGCTTAACTCACGGCCGTTCCTGTCAACGACGATATCGAGCTTTCCTTCGACACCGTCGACAATTTCCGACAAGTGATCCGCGTCTTCTATCTCTGTCCCGTTAATACTCATAATCACATCTCCGGGGAGCATACCCGCTTCTCTTGCGGGATTCACCATTTCCCCGCTTTCCAGCTCGACGCCCGTGATGCCCACGACAAGCGCGCCTCTTGTATACAGCGTCACGCCGATGCTTTGCCCGCCCGGGATGACCATCATTTCGTCGCTGACGCTGACCTGTACGCTCTTGATGGTCACGCCGAACAGCGAGAGCTCTATCGTCGCGTCACCGCTGTCAACCGATTCGATCACGAGCGGGCTCTGCATGCCCGTTACGTCCTCCAGCGTTTCGCCTGTGATGCTGATCACATTTGTGGCCTCAACGTCCGCCTTTACGGGCAAACCGAGGTCGATCGTTTTCGTTGACCCTTTTTGTATGTATATTTCACTCGGAATATTTGAATAGCTCTGCATCGCAGGCAAAAAATATACGACGCACAGCAATATAACAAACAGAATACCTGATATTTTGATAATTTTCTTCAAAAAAACACCTCTTCGCAATAACTTCTCTTGGTTATTGTCGTTAGAGGTGCGTCTATTTATACTTTGTAATATCTTTAAATATTTGATTATATTGTCGTTTTAAATTTTATTGCGGCGTCAAGCATCTCTTTTGCGTGCTGGTGTGTCACGCTTGAATCGCCGCCCGAGAGCCGCGCGATCTCGCTTATCCTGTCCTGTTCGCCGAGCGGGCTTAGATACGTCTGCGTCGTCGTTTCGTCGCTCTCTTTCAATACCAAAAAATGCTTATCCGCCATGCTCGCGATCTGCGGCAGGTGCGTGACGCAAACGACCTGGCGGCCGCGCGATATGCTTTGCAGCTTTTGGGCGACGACCCCGGCCATCCGTCCGCTGATGCCTGTGTCGATCTCGTCAAATATCATCGTGGGGATGCCGCCTTTATCGGCCGCGATGTTTTTCAGCGCCAGCATGATACGCGACACTTCGCCGCCCGATACGATTTTTTTAAGCGGTTTTTGCGGCTCTCCCCTGTTTGTCGAAATATAAAACTCGACTGTGTCGATGCCGTTTTTTGAAAATGCGCATGTGTCGATGCCCGGTATATCATCAAAATACACCGAAAAACTGGCGGTGGACATGCCAAGAGCATCAAGCTGCGCCATCACCTTTTGCTCAAACAGCATCGCCGCTTCTCTTCGCAAGTTCGATAAACCCACCGACTTCTCATACAATGCCGCTTTTGCCGTGCCTGCTTTTTCGTTTAGCTCATATAAAAGCCTTTCGCTGTCGATGAGGTCGGCAAGCGCCTGCTCGGCACTTTTGATAAAATCTCCCGTCGCGCGCGCGTCCTGATACTTTCTTTGGAGGCTGTGTATCAGCGCCAGTCTGTCCTCGATCTCCTCCAGTGTGCCCGCGTCAAAGCTGCACGTATCCATCTCATTTCTTATGCTCTCGGCGATCTCTTCGATCGCGTAGTACGCCTCGTCCACCCTGGATGCGATATCCTCATACCTTTTGTCGACATGGGCAATGCTTATGAAGCGGCGGCTAATCTCTTTGAGCGACGCCAGCACGTTTGACGGTTCGGCTTCATACAGCAACGCATATGCGGCGCTTGTTACATCCATAATCTGTTCCGCCGCATTCAGCCGCTTTTTCTGCGCCAAGAGCGCCTGCTCTTCGCCGTCGCCGATATTTGCCTGCCGTATTTCGTCTATCTGGAACTTCAGCACATCAATCTTGCGTTCGCGGTCGCCGTCGCCGCCAAACAGCGATCGAAGTCTTTTGTTGATCGCCGTATATCCGCCGTAAGCCGCTTCCACATCCGCCTTTGCCGCGCCAATGCGGCTGTCGAATCCGTCCAGCATGCCGATATGGTTTTTCTCGTTCAGCAGCGACTGGTGCTCATGCTGTCCGTGAATATCCACAAGCGCGTCGCTGATCGATTTTAAAACACCAAGCGTGACCAGCGCGCCGTTAACACGGCACACGTTCTTGCCTGTCACGCTAAGTTCCCGTGACAGCACAAGATCGTTCTCCATTTCTATCTGCTGCTCGGCCAGTATATCGTTGACGCTTTGCTTCACATCGCAAAACCACGCCTCGACAACGGCTTTTTCCGCGCCCGTGCGTATCAGCTCTCTGTCTGCCCGCTCTCCCAGCACAAGATTGACAGAGTCGACGATGATGGATTTACCGGCGCCCGTCTCTCCTGAAAGCACGTTCATGCCGCCCGAAAAATCAACCTCCAGCTCTTTGATCAAAGCGATATTTTTAATAATTAATTTATTTAACATATGATAGCGTTACCCGAAACAAAAAATGAGTTTATCTTTTTGAGCTTGACATCTTGCTGAGTTCATCGATGACGCGTTTTTGCATACCCTCTTCTCTGACCGCAACAAAGATCGTGTTGTCTCCGGCAATGGTTCCCGCGACATCATCCAGTTCGAGTTCGTCGATAGCCTCGGCCGCGGCGTTGGCACTGCCTGTCATCGTACGGACCACGACCAGAGAAGCGGCCGGCTCGACTGAGATGACGGTGTCTCTGAAAACACGCTTGAACACATCCAGCTTACCCATCTGCTCTTTTCCGGACGCCGCATATTTATACGTACCGTTTGCCGACTGCACTTTAACCAGCTTGAGCTCTTTGATATCACGTGATATCGTCGCCTGTGTCACTTCATAGCCTTTTTCTTTGAGTATGGCCGACAGCTCATCCTGCGTTTCCACATCGTACTTGTCGATCACTTCAAGTATTATTCCTTGCCTCCCCTGTTTCATCCCATCACCCTCTTCTTATTTATCTGTCCCAATTAATAAACTTCGACCTTAGCAAAGGATAAAAATAGTTCTCGTTAAACCGTATAAAACTCGCAAGATGCTCCGATCGTTTTATCTTAACGACTTCACCGTTATTAAGCTCTCTTTGCAGGATGCCGTCTGTCGTCAGCACCATACCACGAGGAGACGTCGGTTTGATCACAAGCTCTTCGTCGGGAGAGACCACAAGCGTTCTGGAATGCAGCGTATGCGGGCATATCGGCGTCGCCAGTATGCACTCAAGCTTCGGGCTGACGATCGGCCCGCCAGCGGAAAGAGAGTATCCCGTCGAACCCGTCGGCGTCGATGCCAGCATGCCGTCGCACGGCACATTGTCCGCGGCCGCCCCGTTGATGATAAGCTCAATATTGATCATGCGCGACATGTCTTTTTTCAGTACGGCCGCGTCGTTCAAAGCGTCGACACGATACACCGTGTTGTCACCGTCACACACACAGCAGCTGAGCATGAGCCGTTTCTCAAGATAATATCTGTCTCCCAATATGTTGTCGATCGCGTCCTCGACGCAGTGAAGCTCAACTTCCGTCAGAAAACCAAGGCGTCCCAGGTTGATGCCAAGCATGCTCACGCCATAAGCGCTTGCCATCGTCGCGGCTTTTAAGATCGTGCCGTCGCCGCCAAGAACAAAGAGGCAATCGACGCGCGCGCAGTCGGTCACATCGGCTTCTCCGTCCGGCATCCCGTCCGCATCAAAAGACACCGCAATGCCCCTCTCTCTTAAATATTGCGCGACAAGCGCGGCGCCTTTTAAGCCGATATCCTTTTTTTTGTTGGAGAAAACCCCAGCTCTTTTAATTTCCATATGCGCTCATTATAATAAATTTTGGATAATTATACAACACGTATTCGGTTTTTTTATTTGTTTTTCAATATGATTATTTTGCGTTCTGGTGCGCGTCCTCCACCAGCTCCGCAATGTCGGTATGAACGCTATCCCCTTTGTCACAGAAATACGCCAGATATTCGATATTGCCCTCAGGGCCTTTTATCGGGCTGTATGTAAGGCCGCAGACGGCAAGGCCCAGGCCTTCTGCAAAATCAAGCACGCCCCGTATCACCTCGGTATGCACAGCATTGTCCGACACGACGCCTTTTTTACCGACCTTGCCCCGTCCGGCCTCAAACTGCGGTTTGATGAGCGCAACGATGGCATACGGCCGTGTCAGCACACCGGTCAGCGCGGGCAGTATCAGCTTCAGCGATATGAACGATACGTCAATGCTGGCAAAGCTGATCTTTTTATCAAACATATCCGGCTTTAAGTAGCGCGCATTTTGCCGTTCCATCACGCGCACCCGGCTGTCCTGGCGCAAAGGCCACGCGAGCTGTCCGTGCCCCACGTCGACAGCGTACACATATGCCGAACCGTTTTGCAGCATACAGTCGGTAAACCCGCCTGTCGACGCACCAACATCGATCACGACTTTTCCGCTTATATCTATATCGAAAGTTTCAATCGCTTTCTTTAATTTTCTGCCGCCGCGGCTGACAAACTCTTCGCCACGCTTCACGGTCACCTTTTGTCCGACGCCCACGGCGTACGCGGGCTTGTCGCATCTTTGGCCGTCAACAAAAACAGCGCCCGCCATCACAAGCGCCTTTGCCCGCTCACGGCTTGCCGCAAGCCCGTTTTCAAAGAGGTATGTGTCAAGTCGCTTTTTGTCTGTCATTATGTGCGCCTTTCCTGTCGACCCGAATAAAAAACATCAGCACATACGAAACGAAGCTGACGATCTCCTTGTTTTTCTTTAATGCGATTGACTTGCCCGCGGCTTTTCCCGCGACCGTTAAAGACGCGATGATGCTCGAAATGACGATCGTCCATACCATTTCTCCCGATCCCGGGTCCATGATCGTCACCTTCAGCGCGATCGCCACACCGGCGGCACCGCTGACGATACCGCAAATATCGCCCACCACGTCGCCGCATATGTTGGATACGACACCCGCGTTTCTCAAAAGCACGATAGCGCTCTTTGCCTTTTTTATTTTTTTGGACGCCATCGATATAAAGGGCGCCGGGTCGCACGATGCAAAAGCGATACCGATGATATCAAATGCAATGCCCAAAAGCACGATGAACAGTATAATAAAAGCAGCCGCAATGGCAGACAGATTGTCCATAAGCGACTCTGTCACCACGCTGATGACTGCTGTTAGAATAAGCGTGATAATAAATATCTTCAGCGCCCAATATCGTATTTTTTTTGATTTTTTATTTTTCAAAAGTTCTTTCTCACAAACCACCCAGGTGACGCTGTACGCCGCCGGGAACGCCGGAAATAAAAAAACGGTGGTGATACCTTGGATAAACCTTGCAGCTTAGGTCCAGTAGGATTTCCCTTCAGAAGTACTCCCCGTCGCCGATGGAGCGGTTTCCCTTTAAACCCTGAAACGTGCCGTTGCCGCGCACGTGACTGGATTGCCGTTTAGACCACACTATAATCTCCAAAATATCTCGGTGCGTTTTTTTCGGACGCACGCGTACAGTCTAGGAGTTTTCCTCGACAGCACAAAAACGGTTTCTAGCCTCTTTTGCCATGCGGGTTTTTTGCAGCGATCGTTCCCGGCGCTCGTGGCCTTTGCGCGCTGGGGCGTGTTCTGCAATACACCCCGAATAACTCAAGGCAGGCTACTCTGTACACAGCTTGTCGCCGCATGACAGGTTTCACCCCAAGTAGTAACCCGTATTATAGAATTACCTGCTTGGGTCTCCACGGAAGCGGGGTCTACGCCCGCATGCCATTGCGGATCGCCCCACGACCTTAACTTCCAGCATCAGCCCCCGACTGGGCGTCAGCGGCCAACACCAGAAACTTCATCGATGTGCCCTTAAGCGGATTTTTAGCCCCGCCTTCAAAACCGTAGTACCGACTAGAATACTGCACCACCTTTGAACGCTATTATACACTATGTGTGAACATTTATCAATGATACTTCGATAAATCTTGCTCATTTTACAATTTATTCAAAAATAAGACGAAGTTTTTAATGATTTATAAAGCTTCTGCAATAATTTCGTATGTCGTTGATACTTTCACGTTGTTTTTTATCATCGCCCAGACAGGGCAATAAGTCTCTTCAGCCATCGTCAGTACCTTTTTCAGATCTTCGTCCGTGACATCATCCGAAACAAGGCGGATATCAAGCGTAATGCTTTCAAAGCCTGTGGGATGCTGCTCCCGGCGGACGCCTTTCGCGCTAATCGTCAGCCCGGCAACATGTTTGCCCATCCTTCTTAAGAAAGGCGCGATCGATCCGCCCGTGCACGACGCAAAGCTGATCAAAAACAACTGCAGCGGCATATAGCCCTTCCCCTCGCCCAGCGGCGGTATGTAATCAGTGATAACGGGCGGAAAATCACCGGCTTTGCCTTCAAACATCATCTTGTCGCCGATCAATTCCACCGAGGCTTCCAGAAAACCGCTCATGTCTTATCCTCCATAATATCATTGTTTATTGTCAACATTTTTTAATCATCTTCATCGACCGTCTTGCTACGGCCGGCATTCAGTTTGTAGCCTGAGAGTATTTTCGCCTTCAGTTCCTCATAGACGTCCCTGTTTTCCTTCAAGAACAGCCTTGCGTTGTCTTTGCCCTGCCCGATACGCGTGTCGTTATAATAGAACCACGACCCGGATTTTTTGATCAGCCCGAGGTCTGTGCCAAGCGACAGTACGCTGCTTTCGGAAGAGATGCCCTCGCCGTAATAGATATCGAACTCCGCGGTCTTGAACGGTGGCGCGACCTTGTTCTTGGCCACCTTGATGCGCGTTCGGTTGCCGATCATGTCAGCCCCGTTCTTCAGCGTTTCGATGCGCCGGACGTCAAGCCGTATCGACGCATAGAATTTCAGCGCGCGCCCGCCAGGTGTCGTTTCCGGGCTGCCGAACATCACGCCGACCTTTTCCCTGAGCTGGTTGATAAAGACAGCCACCGTGTTCGATTTGCTGATAATGCCCGCGAGCTTTGGGAGAGCCTGCGACATCAGCCTGGCCTGAAGCCCGACATGCGACGCGCCCATCTCGCCGTCGATCTCGGCTTTGGGCACAAGCGCCGCCACAGAGTCGATGATGATGATGTCGATTGCGCCGCTTCTCACCAGCGCTTCGGTGATCTCAAGCGCCTGTTCGCCTGTGTCCGGCTGCGAAACGTACAGGTTGTCCGTATCAACACCCAGGTTTTTCGCGTACGCCGGGTCGAGCGCGTGCTCCGCGTCGACAAACGCCGCCGCGCCGCCAAGCTTTTGCGCCTCGGCCACCATATGCAGCGCCACCGTCGTCTTGCCTGACGACTCGGGGCCGTATATCTCAATAACGCGTCCCCGTGGCACGCCGCCCACGCCAAGCGCGATATCGAGCTCGAGGCACCCGCTCGGTATCACGGACACGGGCACGTTCGCCGCGTCTCCAAGCTTCATCACGCTGCCTTTGCCAAACTGCTTTGCTATCTGCAGAGGCGCCATCTCCAGCGCCTTTTGTTTCTCCATCGACATCCCCAATTTCCTCCTGCTTTTAAAATAAATATATCATATCATCTGTCCCAAAAAAACCGTTAGAATATATCCTTTAGCACACCCCTGTTTTTGATAAAATAGTCGGCGCATGAAACGAGCGACAGGATAACGCTTGCCCATATCATGATGAGCCCGAACGGTATGCCCCAGCCCTTGAAAAAACCGTCCTGCAGCAGCACGCCGACGACGGCCACGATCTGCACGACCGTTTTTGCCTTGCCAAGATTACTGGCCGCAAGCACCTTGCCTTCGGCCGCGGCAACCGCTCTCAGGCCGCTGACCACAAATTCTCTGCCCACAAGTATGATCACAAAAACCGGATGTATCCAGCCAATCGCAGAAAGCAGTATCAGCGCGCTGCAGACCAAAAGCTTGTCCGCGATCGGATCGATAAGCTTGCCGAAATTGGTGACCATGTTGTGCTTTCTGGCAAGCAGACCGTCAAACAGGTCGGTCAGCGCGGCGATCACAAATATGCCCGCCGCCCAGTAGTTCCAGTATGCGATATCGATATAAAAAAATACGATAAACACAGGGATAAGAGCCATTCTCAAAAGTGTCAGTTTGTTTGCTAAATTCATTCGATTTCTCCCACCAGGTCGTATTCGTAAGCGTCTTTTATAAGAACATCATGAAAAGTGCCTGCCGTCAAGTCTTTTTTTGAAGAAATATATGTAATGCCGTCCACCTCCGGCGCCTGCCCCATTGTTCTTCCCACATAAATACCCGTTTGTGCATCAATGCCGTCGACGATTACGCGCGCCTTCTGCCCGATCTGCCCCTGGCATATCTGCTGTGATATACCTTCCTGCAACGCCATCACCGTTTCATAGCGCTTCATTTTTTCTTCATCCGGTACCTGATACGGCATGAGCGCCGCCCGTGTCCCTTCTTCGGCCGAGTACCGGAACACGCCAAGGCGCTCAAACTTCAGGCTCTTGACGCAGTCGGCCATGATGTCAGAATCGGCCTCTGTCTCGCCCGGGAAACCCACGATCAGCGACGTGCGCAGCACAAACCCCAAGTCGTGCAGCCTCTCCACAAGCGCTATGGACGATTCCCGCGTGTGCCTTCTGTTCATGCGCGAGAGCACGCTGTCGCTGAAATGCTGCATCGGTATGTCCATATAGCGGCAGACATTGCTATGCCGAAGCATCGTATCGATGATCGCGTCTGTCACGCCCTCGGGATAGCAGTACATCACCCGGAGCCAGCCGCCCTGCATGATATCCGCCGCCTCGCCGATCAGCTCAGAGAGCGCCGGCCTGCCAATATCCTCTCCGTACCGCGTCGTGTCCTGCGCGATCAGTACCGCCTCGGATACACCGCCCGCCCTCAGATCGGAAAGCTCGGAAAGTATGCTTTTCATACCGCGGCTTTTAAGCGGTCCTCTGATCGCCGGTATCGCGCAATAGCTGCAGTTGTTCGAGCAGCCGTCCGCGATGCGCACATACGCGAGGTGCGCCGGCGTTGTCAGCACGCGGCCTGTCAAATCATGGTCAAGCCTGTCACAGCTCACATATTTACGGCCGTCGAGCACCGCTTCTATCGCGTCGATAATCTTGCTGTAACTCGATACGCCGAGGTATGCGTCGACCTCGGGCAGTTCTTCAATAAGCTCTTTTGAGTATCTTTGCGCAAGGCAGCCCGTCACAATCAGCGCGCGGGCTCCGGCGTCTTTGTATTTCGCCATCTCAAGTATCGTATCGATCGACTCCTGCTTCGCATCGTGAATAAAGCCGCATGTGTTGACGATGATCACATCTGCGCTGTCCGGCGCGTCGACGATGACGGCGTTGCTGCCGGAAAGCACGCCCAGCATATGCTCGGTGTCGATCCGGTTTTTCGCGCAGCCGAGCGATACGATATATATATATAAATTTTCCATATCATCCCTCTCTGGGCCCAAACATATCTTCATATGTATCCCACGAGATCAGTACCTGCCTTGCTTTGCTCCCTTCAAAGGGGCTGACGATCTGCCGCAGTTCCATCTCGTCGACCAGCCTTGCAGCTCTTGCGTATCCGACGCGCAGACGCCGCTGGAGCATCGATATGGACGCCTGCCCGTATTCGAGCACAATCCCGACAGCTCTCGGCAGCAGTTCGTCATAATCGTCGTTATCCGTTGCCTCGTCTTTGCCGACCGAAACGATATCCGACACGACCTCCTCGTCAAACTCGGCTTCGCTTCCGCCCGATACATATTCCGTGACGGCTTCGATATCGCTGTCCGAAACAAAGCAGCCCTGAAGCCTAACCGTTTTGGGCGCATCGGAGGGGTGATACAGCATGTCGCCGTTGCGAAGCAGTTTCTCCGCACCGTGCTGATCGAGTATCGTGCGCGAATCGACGCCCGAGTTGACCTTGAACGCGATCCGTGATGAGATGTTCGCTTTGATGACGCCCGTGATGACGTTGACGGACGGGCGCTGTGTCGCGATGACAAGATGAATGCCCGCGGCGCGGCCAAGCTGGGCAATGCGGCATATCGCGTCTTCCACCTCTCGGGGCGCGGCCAGCATCAGTTCGGCCAGTTCGTCGACGACGACGATGATCCGCGGAAGGATCTGTTCTTTTGCCTTTTCCGCGACTTCATTAAACCGAGTGATGTTGCGCACGTTGCTTTCGGCAAACAGCTTGTACCGCGACGTCATCTCGCTGACGCCCCAATTGAGCGCGCTCGCCGCCTTTCTCGTATCGGTCACGACAGGCACCAGAAGATGCGGTATTTTCTTAAACACCGAGAGCTCGACCACTTTCGGATCGATCAATATCATTTTGACTTCTTCCGGCGTCGCTTTAAAAAGTATGCTTGTTAAGAGCGAGTTGATACACACGCTCTTGCCGCTTCCCGTCTCGCCGGCGATCAGTATATGCGGCATCTTTGTGATGTCTACATAATAGTTCTTGCCCGAAATATCCTTGCCAAGCGCAAACGTCAGCGGCGATTTTGCTTTTCTGAACTCCTCGGTCTCAAGCAGCGTTCTCAAATGCACAAACGTCACGTCGGAGTTTGGCACCTCAACACCAACCGCGGCTTTGCCGGGTATGGGCGCTTCAATCTTAACGGATTTTGCCGCAAGGTTCATCGCAAGGTCGTTCTCAAGCTCTTTGATGCGCTTGACGCGCACGCCCGGCGCCGGGCGAAGCTCGTACCGCGTCACGGCAGGCCCTTTGACGATGTGCACCACCTGTGCCTCAACACCAAAGTTCGCGAGCGTTTCTTCTATCAGCAGCGCGTTTCGCCGCTGTTCTTCCATCCCTGAACTCTTGCTTTTTTCGGCCGGTTTGGAAAGCAGCGACGTGGGCGGCTGCGCATATTGTGTTTGGCTCCTGCTCTTGACAACATGCGTTTTTGCCTCCTCGTTTTTTGCCTTTTCCTTATTATCCTGGTCATATGTCTCGTAAGTTTCGAAAGTGAGTCCGCCGGTCCCGGCACCGGCATGGTATACAGGCTTTTCGTCCGGCGCCGAAAGATCCGCCGCCTTTTTTCTCACATCTTCCGGCCTGTATATATCGTCATCGAAATAATTGGCGCGTTTCTTTTTGAAAAAACTTTTTTTGCCCAATATCTCCGGCTCAAGTATCTCCTCCTCGTCCTGTTCCTCGCGAAGATCCTCGATATAAAGCCTGTTCTTTTTTCTTTCCGCAACGGTCTCTTTTGCTTTTTCCACCGTTCTTTTGCCCGCCTTTGCGACATTCTGGCCCATCTTTTTAATAGACAGGTTTAATAGCGCGAGCACCGAGATAAGGCTTGTGGTGATAAAAAGTATGACGCAGCCGATATCGCCGATCAGCAGGTTGAATGGATAGACGAGCAGGCAGCCGACAGCGCCGGAACCTGCGCCGTCCTGCATGCCGATCCGGTACGAATCGGCCACATATGAAAAAAAGCCGCTCTGATCGAGTTTATTCAAAATAAAGGTTTGCGTGAGAGACAGCACGGAAATAACGAGCAGCAGGGAAAGCCACACCTTTGCTTTGTTGACCTTTTTATTGCGCGACGCGATGATCAAAATGCCGACGATAACAAACGCGAACGGCACAAGATATGCAAACAGGCCAAAAAGCCCGAACAGCACATCTTTGATCGCACCGCCGATCAGCCCCGTATCTCTCTGTATAAAAACACACACTCCAAGAAAAATCCCCACGGCGATACATATGATGCCGCCGATCTCTCCCGCCGGTTTTCTTTTCGGTTTTGTCTTTTTGCCTCTTGGCATATATTTCACCCCGATATGTATTATACCATACAGGGCAAAATATACAATCAGTTAATGGACACGTCCTTCATATGCCCGCAAGGCTCCTGATCTTTTGCGATGCAACACGGATCGTGCCGATTTCGTCAATGATGCCATAGTCGACCACTTCCTTGCCCACAAGTATCGTGCCGCAGTCGTTTGCGATCTCGTCCGTCTGCATCATCAGCCGCCGGTATTCTTTTTCTTCGATTTTTGAATGGGCGCATACAAAGTTGATAATCCGCTGCTGCATCTTGTTAAAATAATCAAACGTCTGGGGAACGCCGATCACAAGCCCGCTCATGCGTATCGGATGGATCGTCATGCTGGCCGTCGGCGAGATATACGAATAGTCCGCCGATACCGCCAGCGTGATGCCGATGCTGTGGCCGCCGCCAAGCACAAGCGATACGCTCGGCTTTTCCATGCCCGCGATCATCTCGGCCAGCGCAAGCCCCGCCTCCACATCGCCGCCCGCCGTATTCATCAGCAGTATAAACCCTTTGACTTCGGGGTCCTGCTCTATCATCACAAGCTGCGGGAGTATGTGTTCGTATTTTGTGGTCTTGTTCTGGGGCGGCAGGTTCATATGCCCCTCGATCTGCCCGATGATGCTGACGATATGAATGGGCGACGGGGACGCGAGAGGCTGCCCGTACTCTTTGATCTCCGCGCCCTGTCTGCCCTTGTCTTTGTCCTGATTATCGTTGTTGTTTTGCATATTGGCCTCTTTTTTATATCAGATAAGCCTATTATCCGCTTTAGAAGCCGTATTTATCCCGATTGCGGCGCAAGCATCACAGGCTGAATCTGTTTCCCTTCCAAAGCCTGCTTTGCCGCATCCACGATCAGCCCCATGTCCGCGACGATGGACGTGCATTTTTTCAGCGCGTTGTCCTGCCTGTACGGCACAAAATAGATGTTTTTTGTGTTGAGCAGCGCGCCTAAGTTTTTCGCGTTTGCCGCAAGCGCATCGTTTGTGGACACCGCGATCAGCACCGGGCGCGCGTTTCTTAAGTGCGCCTTTGCCGCAAGCAGCACGGGCGTGTCGGTGACGCCGGACGCAAGCTTGGCAAGCGTGTTGCCCGTGCACGGCGCGACGATCAACAGGTCAAGCAGCTTTTGCGGCCCGATGGGCTCCGCGGCCACAATGCTGTCGATGATCTCTTTGCCTGTCGTGACCGTCAAAAAATGCTTCAGCTCCGCGGCTTTGATAAACCGCGTGTCGTGGTTTGAGGCCGCGTATGACAATATCGGCGTCACCTCCGCGCCCATATCCACCAATTCCTGTATCACAGGCATGATCGCACGATATGTACAGAACGATCCTGTCAGCGCAAACCCTATTCGTTTTCCCGCCAGATCCATATCATAACTCCTCTCTTTCAAAAGCGTACAGTATCGCGTTTGCCGCGGAAGCGGGAAAATATCTTCCCGGCAGCCCCGATTCTATCTGCACGCAGACCCCCAATTTTTTTGCCAGCTCCATATCCATGCCATATGGCGACGACGCAAGCTCGATGATTTTAGCTCCTTTTTTAATGCATTTCAGCTCCGGTTCATTCAGTACATGAGCCGGTACGGTATTGAACACAACGTCCGCCCCGGTGAGCGCCTTTAAAACCTCTCCTGTATGCACAGCGCGCATGTTCTCCGCCCAGATCAGCGCGAGATCCCCGTCCTTTCTGGCCGTCGCGGTCACATCCGCCGAATAGGCTTTGAGCAGCTTACAGAGAAACCGCGATATCCTGCCGTATCCGATCACCACGCACGCGGCGTGGCAAAGCGCCGTCTCCGTGTTTTTCTGATACACGCATATCGCGGCCTCGGCCGTCAGCTGCGCATTTTTGACAAGAAACGCTTCGTTTTGCAGCAGGTCGATATACTGTATTTGACCGCCGAATATTTTTTTTGCCGCGTCGTCGCACATACCAAGCACATAGTCGCTTTTTGGATATGTATGTACGATATCACCAAGCGCCAGTTTGCCGCTTGCATACGGCGCTTTTAAATACCCGTCCGCGTTTCTATATGGTATCGGAAGGAAAACATAGTCGGCGCCTTGCGGCTGCGCATCTTTGATCCCCAGTTTATCAAAACCAGCTATGGATACATCAAAGCCTTTTTGTTTCAGCAGCTTTGAAAGCACGACCTGCCGCTTGTCACCGCCGGCTATCAATATGCTTCGCACGCATATAAACCCCCTTACATCACCCCAAAATTGATACTCACGTTATATTATGCGGTTTTTATTTGATGGGTGTATAAACAGCTGCCCCAACAACAAAGCCCATCCGGCACCTGGCAACAGATACCGCACGGGCTGTACAATGGACATTGAAAAAATCGGAGGTTTATTTATTCTGCAAAGCCAGATCTTTGATGGATTTGATCTTGCCGTAGACGATCAGCACGTCGCCGGGCTGAATCAGAAAATCCGCTTTTGGAAAATCGATCGTACTCGACCCTCTGTCGATCTTTAAAACATGGATATACATGTCGTTCAGCTTCGCTTCTTTTAACGTTGTATTCGATAGAGAACTCTCCGAATCGACCAGTATCTCGTATACCGCGTATTCCGGGCTGATTTTCAGCACCTGGTCTATCGAGCGTTTCTCGGTCTGTTTCATGATCCTTTTGGCGATAAATTTCTCAATGATCTTGTCAAACTTGCTCGAGACATACTTGTTACGCGTTACAACCAAAAAAATGACCGTGATAGCAGCCAATAATATCCCGACGTTGATGATCTGCTTCTCATCCTGGGAGATCATGTTATATATCAATGTGATGAGAGACGCCTGCGCCACATAACTCAACAGCATCAGTATGCTCGCGAGCTTGCGCCGGAGCGGATGCTGGGCGATCAGCTCGGATTCTCTCGTGGTGAACCCCGTATGCGTAAGTATGGATATCACCTGAAACCGGGCTTTGTTCAGTTCCAGTCCGGTGATCTTGAATACGATGGATAAAATCTCTATGACCAGCCAGATCGCGACCAGCAATACCGCGATATAAATAACGCTCATATCCGCCCTCCCCAATCGATATATTCTTTGTTGTTCTCTGTTTATGCTGTTATTCTACCAAAAATCCTGCCAAAATGAAAACAATTGCCGCGTAATGCTCAAATAACGCTCTGAACCACCGCGGGCAATATAGAAAAGAGGCATCATGCCTCTTTGACCTCGCTGTTATTATCAACCGCATAGCCTTCTCTGTCGGATTGGCCGTGCTGCCGCGCAAAGTTCTCTTTGTTTTTATCAAGATACCTCTGGTGCAGCTCTTCCGCGTCCATGCCCGTCTTGAGGCACATGCTGACGAAAAAGTGAAGTATATCCACAAGCTCGCCCTTCACCTTGTCCGCATCCACCGGTTTTTCATTTTTCCACCATTTGAAGTTGACTTCTTCGATCAGTTCGGCAAGCTCAGAAAGCATCGCGAGCGTTTCTTTTTGTATCCATTCTTCCATGGAAATGCCTTGGAGGCCGCGTTTCTCGGCCAATTCTGCATCAAACATCTGCTGAAACTTAAAAATATTCTCAAGCTTGTCCATCAAACCCCTCCAAAATTTGTTCTATCTCTTTTCTTTTTTCTATATTGCCAGCGAACACAGCGGACATCTTTGAATAGTCAAAAATATCGTCTATCAGCGCGTTCACGCTGTCTATCGACACAGCTTCGATCTTTGCCATCGTCTCTTCTTCGTCGTAGACCTCGTCCAAAAGCAGCAGCGATTTGCCGAGCGCGCTCATTTTCGCGTTCGTGCTTTCCATCGAGAGCACATAATTGCCTTTCATCTGGTCTTTGCCCTGCGTAAAGTCGCTTTCACTGATTCTCTCGTTTTTGAGCCTGTCTATTTCCTGCTTCATCAATCCCACAACGATGTCCGCGTTGACCGCCGTTGTGCCGGCGTACAGTGAAAACATGCCCGAGAAGCTGTATGTGGACGGATAGGAATACACGGAATAGGCAAGCCCCTTGTCTTCGCGGATCGACTGGAACAGCCGCGAACTCATGCCGCCGCCAAGTATGTTGTTTAAAACCGCCATCGAAAAACGCATATCGTCCGCGAATGTACAGCCGGGGAATGCGAGGCAAAGGTGTGTTTGCTCCGCGTCTTTTTCGATAAACATAGAGCGCACCGCCGGAGCAAAACCGTTCTCGCAGCTGTCTTTTTCCTTTTTTGTGCCGCGTCCGTAGTCTCCAAGATGCTTCTGCACCGAAGAGATCATCTCGTCTTCGTCAAAGCGTCCGGCCACTGAAACGACGATGTTTGCCGGATAATAATGCGTGTCTATATACCCTAAGAGGTCGTCTCGTGAAAAACCGGAGACGTTTTCGGCCAATCCGAGTATCGGCTTTGAAAGCGTGCTGCCCGTAAAAAAAAGTTCGGATATTTTTTCGTGCGCAAGCTCTTCCACGTTGTCGTTCACCATCGCGATCTCTTCCTGAACGACGCCTTTTTCCTTTTGTATTTCCACTTCGTCGTACAGGGAATTGATGACCAGGTCGGACAGCACTTCGACCGCGACTTCCAGCTTGTCCGGCACGACCCGCGCGTGATAACATGTGCATTCCTTCGACGTGAATGCATTAATCTGGCCGCCTATCTTGTCCATATCCACGGCAATCTGTTTTGCCGTTCTGTTCTTTGTACCTTTAAACAACATATGCTCAATAAAATGGGATATTCCGTTTTCTTCGGGCGTTTCGCAAGTCGAGCCCGTTTTTACCCAAATACCGGCCGCGACGGAATTATAATTCGGCATCAGTTCGGCAACGATACGGATGCCGTTGCCCATCGTCTTTATCATCTTATGTTCTCCTTCAAAGCATTTCGTTCACCTTTAGGATAGTATAACCTTTATCAAGCACAATTTGTACTATTTTTTCAAAGTCTTCAAAATTATTGTCCGCATCTATATAAATGAACATGTCATCAAGCACAGTCTCGCCCAAAACCTGCTGCCACCCGTCAACGCGTATCAGCTTTGTGACGTCGATCGACGGGCAAACCTGTCTTAACTCACTGCCCTCGATATAGCTCATGACAGGAACACTGTACCCGCCGCCCAGATACAAACCAAGCCGGGCATCTTCGTCTTCGTTTTCGTCTTCATAAACATAGTATCCGATGCCGTGCCCGCTGTCCAGGACCTGCTGCAAAACCGCCTCGTTGCTATAATAACACTGTTCGGAAAAGAAAAACGTACCTGCCACGCCAAATTCCTCAAGCATTTTCATATACGCATCGATGTCGCTTGTTCCATCGATCACGATCTGCAGCGCGACATTGTTTTCCCCTGTATTGCCTTTCAACACCGGCCCGTCAGGAACTGCACCAAAAGGCATAAATGCCAGCATATAGACGAACCCGATAATCAGCATGATGCTAAGGTTTGTAACCAGCATCTTTTTGGGCTTGCTTCCTCCCATACGTATCACCACCTTTTGCATATGTATATTCACAAACACACCAATAAATACTTGAAATGACAAGCAAAGTCCGCGTTTGCGCCATACAATTTCCCTGCTGTTACATATATATGATATAAAACTGTTTTGAGTCCATATAAAAAAACGGCAAAAAAAACGCCGGCTGCGATATCACAACCGGCGTTATACTCATGCTATTGCCCCAGCACCTCGGCGTGCCAGGCATCCTCAATATAATAATCGGCCGCGTTCCCTGAAACAACCGCCTCAACCACAAGCTCCGCATACTGGGGTGACTCGTATGTATTGTCTTTGATAAACTTGTCCGCATAGTAGACCGTCTGCTTTGCGAGCTCTCCCGGCCCAAAAAATATCGCCGCATAGATGTCTCCCGCCTCGACCGATTCGATGATGTCCATATCCGCGCCGCATACCACAAGTTTGATATCCTTGCCCGATTCGTCGATCGCCCTCATCGCGCCCCGGGCAAGTGCCGGGCTTTGCGCGAATATAAAGTCGACGTCATCGTTTTTGAGCGCTTCACCGGTCAATGAATACGCCTGGTCTTCATCATCGCCGCAAAACTTCTCTGATACAAGCGACACATCACTGTCCTCGCCGATCGCAGTATTAAAACCGTCCGACATCCATTGCATCACAAAACTGTCATAGTCCGTCTTCAGCATCAGGCATCCGCCGCCTTCTCCAAACAGATCGATAGCGTACTGGCCGGCGGCCGCGCCCATGTCGCCATAGTTTGCCAATATCAGCATACTGACAAGCCCGTTCACCTGATCGATGATGTTGATCACCGGAACATCCAGCGTCTCGCACTCTGAAAGCACGGTCTCCAAAGCGTCCACATCGACCGGATCTATGACAATAACGGAAACGCCGGCCGAGAGCAGCGTCCCGATATCTTGCTGCTGCTCCGCCGCGCTGGCCGCGACTTCAATTTGCGAATCATAGTTCATCGAGATGCATTCGTCTTCGATATCAAGAACAAGCTGCTGATAGAAAGCATTTTCCCCCGCAAGTGAAAAACCAATTATTGTTCGAGATGAAATGCCGTTTGCGTCATTCTCTTCATACGTCGGCAAAGGTGTAGCGCTGGCCGATGTTTGCGCGGCCTGGCCGCCGCAGGCACAAAACAGTATCAGCACGAACAATATCAGCGCCGAATTAACAAGCCTTTTCATGAATACCTCCGTATCGCATAGTTGCTAAAAAGCATTATAACATGTTTGCCGGGCAAAAAAAAGTGCCATATCATGTAACAGATTCAATTTCGCCGCTGCCTGCAGCGCGCTATGCCCGGGTTTACATTTTGCCGATATTTGAGGATATTATTAAGCCAAATGTGAAAAAATAATAATACTTTTGCCAATTATGATTGAGGAGGACAATATGAGCGACAGAAAAAAACAGCTGGATGATTTTCTTTTTGGCCTTAAGGCGATGGGCCAGGAAGCGCCGGACGCCGTCAATGCCTTTATGGGCCTTTTAAAGGATGTCTATACGCCGGGTAAACTCGATTTAAAAACAAAGGAGCTGATCAGCGTCGCTATCGGCTGCTATAACAGGTGCAAATACTGCATCGTATACCACACAAACGAGGCGCTGAAGGCCGGTGCGACCAGAGAGGAGATCATCGAAGCGGCGATGGTGTCCGTCGCGTTCGGCGGCGGCCCGTCGATGGCGTACTCCGTGACCGCATTAAAGGAAACGCTGGACGAGTTCGCATAAAATACTCATCAACTTACAAAGAGACTAGGCTTTAGCAATTTATCACTTTGTATTACCCGCGGCGAAAAACTAAACGGCGATCTGTCCCAGCGTCTCGCCGATGCTGCCGTTGATCACAAGATGCGCACGCGCATCATATGGCGTCGCCGACCTGTTGATCAGCACAAGCTTGCCGCCTTTGTAATAGTCGATCAGCCCCGCGGCCGGATATACCGCAAGCGATGTGCCGCCAATGATCAGTACATCTGCGTTTTTAATATATGCGATGGCTGACTGTATAACGTCGCCGCGAAGCTCTTCGCCATACAGCACGACATCCGGCTTGATCACGCCGCCGCATGCGCACATGGGAATACCCTCGCTCTGCTGCACATACGACACATCATAGAGCCGGCTGCAATCCCGACAATAGTTGCGGTAAACGGAGCCGTGCAGTTCGAGCACGTTCGCGCTTCCCGCCGCGCGGTGCAGCCCGTCTATGTTTTGGGTAATCACAGCCACCAGTTTGCCCGCCTTCTCAAGCGCCGCAAGCTTTTTATGCGCATCGTTTGGCTTTGCACCAAGGCAGAGTATCTTCTCTTTATAAAACGCGTAAAATTCGGCGGTGTTGCCGTCAAAAAAGCGGCGGCTCAATATCGTTTCGGGCGGATACCGGTAACGCTGGTGATACAGCCCGTCAACGCTCCGAAAATCGGGGATGCCGCTTTCGGTCGATACGCCCGCGCCGCCAAAAAATACAATGTTGTCGCTGCCGCTTATTATTTTTTGCAAAGTATCTATACCCATTATTTTTTCACCCAGGTATGTATTATAACACGAGATATGATTTAATGTAACGCCGCTCTCGATTTATTTTGGCTGCAACCTGCCGGGATTGCACACCTGAACAATATGTGGATGCGGGCATGTGATATGAAAACAGACCCGAACATTCTATGCCGGGTCTGTTGATACAGATATGCTTGTTAATACTTACGCGACAGTCGGTGGTTTTTTTGCAACAGCCATGATGCCGCCGGTCAGAAGAAGCGCCGCTGTGAAGATCGCATACCATCCGCCAACAAATATGGAGATGAAAGAGAGCCCGCCGGCCACGATAAGCAATATGCCGCCGCTCTTATCATTCTTGTTGAGTTTGCCCGTTCCAACAAACCCGAGAATGAACGCGACGAGAGACAGTATCACACCGAAAATGGCCAGTGCGATAAGGCCGCCGCCCATGCCATACATATAAGCCGCAGCGCCAAGTACACCTACAATAACCCCGACAACCAACATAATGACAAATACAATGATGCCAATGATTGAACCAATCAGCCCCAGCGTGAATTCTGCTTTATAAGCCTTTTCCATAAAAAAACCTCCTAAATATTATTTTGAAATCTATTATCATATAAATTCCACCTTATTCTAGCATTTTTCGTAAACGTTCGTCAAATAAGAAATTAATTTTGTTATAAAAACTTAAAGGTTTCATAAAATCTGCGATACCGGCCACAGCATGCCGCAAAAAACCTCACTTTGTTGCTGCCGCAGCGAGTCTTTTTACGGCAG
Source organism: Eubacteriales bacterium (assembly GCA_028711205.1). Lineage (GTDB taxonomy): Bacteria > Bacillota > Clostridia > Christensenellales > SZUA-584 > JAQTSP01. Next base: position 34,449 of record JAQTSP010000001.1, read on the forward strand.
CCAAAAAGAGTATTATGACAGCTCTTTGCCCATAAACACGACGGCCAGAACGCCGGGGCCCGTATGGCAGCCGATGACGGGACCGACATCCTGTATGGCGACCGCTTTAAACGGTATGTTTTCTTCTATCAGCGTTTTGAGCTTTCCGGCGGCTTCCATGTTGTTCGCATGAAGCACATACCCGGTCTGTTCTTCCGGCTGCACCACATTTTCCTGCACAAGATCCAAAAAATATTTCATCAGCTTTTTTGAGCCCTTGACCTTATCCGCGGCGATGATCTTGCCCTCCTGGTTCAGCCTTAAAATCGGCTTGACATCGAGTATGGTGCCGATCGCCGCGGCCGCGCCAGAGAGCCTTCCGCCTTTTTTAAGATAGTTCAGATCGTCAACCGAAAACCATGCGTGCGCTTTGTCTTTATTGGCCATGACCCAATCTCTTATTTCCTCAAGCGGTTTCCCTTCGTCCTTTTGCTTTTGGGCATTCATTACAAGCAGCCCCGCACCCATGGAGATGCGCCGCGTATCGACAAGCTCGATGATGGCTTTAGGGTATTCCTCGAGCACCATTTTTTTTGCCATCTGCGTCAGGTCATAATGCCCCGACAGCGCGGATGAAAACGACAGGTAAAGTATGTCTTTGCCGCTTTTGACGATATCGCGAAAGAAATCCGCAATGTCCGCAGGCGGCCGTGTCGATGTGAACGCGTCCGCACCGCCCGCCAGCGCCTGATAAAATCCGATAAAATCAGTCTCTCTGCCGAGATCGAAAAGCGCCTCTTTGCCGTCCACGGTATACAGCATCAAAA
>JAQTSP010000111.1 GCA_028711205.1 Eubacteriales bacterium
GTGACCGCGCACGTTCTTGCGATGTTGCGTGTGTTTGCCGGTATTTCCGGCTCGACCAGCACGATATTGATGCGCATATGATCTCTCCATTCTTTATGCTGTCCCCATGATAGGGTGTGTTTTGATTATACCGAATCGTATCGTTTCACACAACCCGGTTACCCTTTTTCAAATAATATTGGCAAATGGTTATTTTTATAATATAATGCTTACAAATTGTTTGGCTGAATAGTAATATACAAAAAGCTTTGAATGGAGTTACTATGTCGAAAGGGCAAAAAAGTTTTGTCAAAGGCGCCGCGATACTCGGCGCCGCAGGTCTGGTCGTTAAATTGATCGGCGCAATATTCAGGATACCGCTGACCAATATCATCGGTTGGGAGGGTATGGCAAATTATCAGGTGGCCTACCCTTTGTATGCGGCGCTTGTGGTCATCTCCACGGCAGGCCTTCCCGCCGCGATATCGCGAATGGTCTCCGAACGGGTCACTGTCGGCGACTTCAAAGGCGCGCACAAAGTCTTTCAGACCGCGTTCAAGGTTTTATTGATTATCGGCATTGTTTCCACAATCATATTGCTGTCTATCTCTGGCTTGATTGCCAACGCAACCGGTATCCCCAGCGCAAAGCTCAGCCTGATGATGATCGCACCCGCATTGTTATTTGTGGCACTGCTTTCAGCGTACCGGGGCTATTTTCAGGGGCTGCAGGAAATGGTACCCACCGCCGCGACGCAGATCATCGAACAGATCGTTAAACTTGGCGCAGGTCTTTATCTCGCTTCGCTTTGGATCGACAAAGGCGTTGAATACGGCGCCGCAGGTGCGCTGCTTGGCGTATCCATCTCTGAAATCTGCGCATTGGTATTGGTTATCGGGCTGTATAACCGCAAGAAGAAAGACCTCAAGGAAAACCGCCGCAAACACGGCAGCCGTGCGCTCTTAAGCCCGGATAAATCGACGGCGAAAGAGCTTTTGCGTATCGCTGTGCCCATCACACTGGGCGCGTGCATTATGCCGATCGTGGGTCTTTTGGATACATTGATTGTCACCAATACGATGGCAACAATCAATTACTCCGCGTACAATTTGCTTTCCCCGATCGATAGCTTTGGCGTGCTGACCGGTTCTGTCAATCCTCTGATCAACATGCCCGCCGTTCTTTCGCTCGCGCTTTGCATGAGCCTTGTACCGGCAATTTCCGAAGCAAAAACAAGAAAAGACGCTGCCTCGGTGGGCACCCGCTCGGCCATGGGTTTTAAACTGGCCATACTCATCGGTCTCCCCTGCGCCGTCGGCATGTATCTGCTGGCACAGCCAATCATCACTTTGCTGTATTCTTCAAGGCTGTCCTCAGGCGGGCTAAGCGCCGAAGAAATCGCCGTCATTAAAGAGGGCTTGCGCATTGGCGCAGAGCTCTTGAGGACATTATCCATCGGCGTATTATTCTTGACGATGCTGCAGACCATGACGGGCATACTTCAGGGCGCGGGCAAGCAGCACATTCCTCTCATCAATCTTGGCATTGGTGCCGTGGTTAAAGTCGTGCTGAGCATCGCATTGATACGCATACCGTCGCTCAACATCAACGGCGCGGCGATCGGAACAGCCGCCTGTTACGGCATCGCGGCGTTACTCAATATCGCCGCTGTCATCAAGTATACCAAGCCGAACATAAAAGCAGGCTCCGGGCTGCTGATGCCTGTGATATCAACAGCCGTCATGGGTGCTGCCGTCTATTTTATTTACAACGCTGCCTCGGCAAGCCTCGGCAACACGAAATCGACGCTTATTTGCATTGCCGCAGCAATAATCATCTACGTCCTGATGCTGTTTATCACAGGCTCTCTTCAGAAAGAAGACATGGCTTTCATACCGGGCGGCGGAAAAGTAACGCGGTTGATGAACAAACTCAGGTTCTGGAGAGAATAGCATGCATATAACAATTGCCGGTATGAATGCCCGCGGCGAAATCAGCGAAACCGTATTGAATATCGCCAAATCCGCAAACGCGGTCGTGCTTCAGACGGATATATCCCCCGCTTTAGGCGAAATCGCATATCAGACACTTGACGGGATCTATACAAAAGCCCATGATTTTGACGACCTGGCGGACAAGTCCTGCGAATTCCTGATGCGCGACGGAGCGCTGTTTATCGTGCTTGGCGATGTCTATGTCAACCGTATTGCCGCGGCAGCCGTTCAGCGCGTCAGACAGGACGGCGGCAGCGTCACCGTTATCCCAGGCGGCGATGCCGCACTTTGCCTTGCTTTTCAGGACGGCATCGTGGGCAGTGTTTCCGGCGCATGTATTTACACTGCGTCGTCATTTGAAAAAACATGCGGCACGGATACCGTGCTCGTTATCAACGAGATCGATTCGCGGCTCAAAGCATCCGAGCTGAAGTTGAAGCTTATGAGGTGCTACGGCGACGAATATACCGTGTATTTCACGGATATACGTGGCATGAAAGGGAAAAAAATTCCACTATGTATGCTTGACGCCGAGCCAATATACGGGTATTATACCAGTGTGGTGTTGTTTCCGTGTCCGCTTGAGCAAAAGCAAAAGTATACTTTTTCGGACCTTGTCGCGATGATGGACGTGCTTCGTTCAAAAAACGGATGTCCATGGGACTTAAAGCAGACGCATCAGAGCTTAAAGCGGTATCTTATCGAAGAAAGCTATGAAGTTTTGGAAGCAATTGACGATAATAATATGGACGCGCTTTATGATGAGCTTGGCGATGTGCTGCTGCAGGTCGTGTTCCACGCAAAGATAGCACAGCAGCATGGAGAGTTTGACCACACCGATATCACCACGGCCGTCTGCAAAAAGATGATATCGCGTCATACGCATATCTTCGGAAGCGCCGTTGCGGATACGCCCGAGGATGTCATTGACAACTGGGAACAGATCAAAAAGGATGAAAAAGGCCAGCAGACGCAAACGGACGTGCTGAAAAACGTCCCCAAAAGCATGCCGGCGTTGATGAGAAGCGGAAAAGTTCAGCACAAGGCCGCCCATGTGGGTTTTGATTTCCGGAAAATATCCGAGGCGGTCGGCAAACTAAGGGAAGAGATACTGGAAATCGAACAGGACCTGCAAAACGGCAAAGACCTGCTTGATGAATGCGGAGACCTGCTTTTCTCTGCCGTCAACGTCGTAAGGCTTGCCGGCATCGAGCCCGAAACCGCGCTGCAAAAAGCGACCGACAAGTTTATCGCAAGATTCGCGTTTGTGGAGCAGATCGCGGACACTCAAAATGTGGACATGCGCACATGCGGTATCGATAAGCTGAACGAAATCTGGAACGAAGCGAAAAGCCGTCAAAACGAATGATATGCCAAAACTTTTCTCAGTATTGTATATTTTTTGGCGGATGCGGCAAGAGTTAAGTTGTACAGTTGTATATAAATACACTTAAATACATATTTGGAGGGAATTTATTATGAACAAAACAGAATTGATTGAAGCAGTAGCGGGGAAAGCCAATGTATCAAAAAAGGATGCGGAAGCATGTCTTTCCGCCTTTGTGGGTGTGGTCACTCATGCGCTTTCCGGCGGAGACAAGGTACAATGGACAGGATTCGGCACATTCGAACTCAGAGAAAGAGCCGCAAGAAAAGGCGTCAATCCTGCGACAGGTCAGCAGATCGATATTGCCGCCTCAAACTCTCCGGCTTTTAAGCCCGGCAAAGCGTTTAAAGATTCTTTTAACAAATAACTACACAACCACCCCCACGGCGCTTGCGCCGCCCGGGATACCTGAAAAAATAAGAAAAGCGTCAAATCGGCGCTTTTTTTATACCTGTGTACAATAATACATACTATTTTTATTTTATGCTTTCCTCACTTCTATTGGTAATACATGGCGGCCGGCCTGCAAATATTAATGGCGTCGGTGTTTATATGATGTCTGCGATTCATTAATATAAAAGCAGGATGGGCCATCCGGTTATACAGCCCATCCTGCTTTCTTTTATGGTTTGCCGTGTTTCTTTAATTACGGCTTTTCTTTTAATAGCCAGTCCGCTTTATGGTGGCAAAGCGCGATGTATGTATCCTCGTTGACTTCCCGTATGATCGTCTCGAGCTCGTCGTCGCCAAAAGACGTCGTCCTGCCTCCCGAAAACTCTTTGTCGACTTCACTCTTTACAGCCATCACAAGGTCATCCTTTTTGTCTACCGCCAGCTCGCCTTTCAGTTTGAAATGCGCGTTGATCCAGTGTGCGATACCCGCAAGCCCAGAATGCGCATTGATCGCGACGGTGACCGGACGGTTCAGTATCTTCTCGGTATTGAAAATATTATAGATCTCCTCGTCCTTTAGAAGCCCGTCCGCGTGTATGCCGGCGCGTGTCGAGTTGAAATTCCTGCCCACAAACGGTGTTCTTGGCATGATCTCGCTTTTCAGCTCGTTTTCAAAGTACTCCGACATCTCTGTGATGACCGAAAGGTCCATGCCGTCAGTCGTGCCTTTTAAGCTGGCGTATTCGATCGCCATCGCCTCAAGCGGACAGTTGCCCGTTCTTTCACCGATACCCAGTATAGAGCAGTTGACCGCCGACGCACCATAAAGCCATGCTGTCGTTGCATTCGTGACCACCTTGTAGAAATCGTTGTGCCCATGCCATTCCAAAAGCGCCGATGGAAAACCCGCGTAAAAATGAAGGCCGTATACGATTCCCTGTACGCTTCTGGGCAGCGACACGCCGGGATATGTGACACCGTAGCCCAATGTATCACACATGCGTATTTTGATCTGTACGTCCGTCTCCTGCATGATCTTCATCAGTGCTTCGGCGAAGGGCACCACAAAACCGTAATAATCCGCCCTTGTGATATCCTCAAAATGACACCGTGGACGCACACCGTATTCCAACGCCTGTTTGACGATGCCAAGGTACTTATCCATGGCCTGCTTTCGGTTCAAATTCATCTTTTTAAAGATATGATAATCAGAACAGCTGACCAAGATACCCGTTTCTTTGATGCCGAAACCTTTGACCATCTCGAAATCTTTTTCGCTGGCCCTGATCCAGGTCGTCACCTCGGGAAATTCATATCCAAGATCGAGACACGCGGAAAGCGCTTCTTTGTCTTTGTCGGTATAAACAAAAAACTCGCTTTGGCGGATAATCCCCTTCGGCCCGCCAAGCTTATGTTCAAACTTGTAAAGATCGACGACCTGTTTGACGGTGAACGGCGTTCTTGCCTGCTGGCCGTCGCGGAATGTTGTATCGGTGATCCATATATCTTCCGGCATGCACATCGGCACAACCCTGTGGTTAAATGTGATCTTGGGTATCGAGTCATACTCAAATACTTCTCTGAAAAGCTGAGGTTTCTCGACATCCTGCAATGTGTAATGGTAGAAGTTCTCCTCCAACAGGTTCCATCTGCTCTTTATTCTATCCATATTATTTTACCTCTCCTCTATACTAAACTAATGCCTGCACGAATTCTTTGATTCGCGCCATCCCTTTTACCATATCCTCTTCTTTTGTCGCATAGCTCAGTCTGACATAATCGTCCGCACCAAAAGCAACACCCGGCACGACGGCTGTCAGCGTATTTTTCAGCAGCATTTCGCTAAATTCAACCGAATCGCCGATCGTAATACCGTCATATGTCTTGCCTTTTATTTTTGATATGTTCATCATCACATAAAACGCCCCTGCCGGTACGCTGCACGACAGGCCGTCAATATCATTGATCATTTTGCACAGCATGATCCTGCGTTTGTCAAAAGCCGCTTTCATGCGTGCCACATCGTCCTGCGGGCCGCCAAGCGCTTCGATGCTGGCATACTGGGCGATCGAGTTCGGATTTGACGCGGCGTGTGACTGATACGCGCCCATCACGGAAGCGAGCTCGCCTGTACTTGCGGTATATCCGATCCGCCATCCCGTCATCGCATACGTCTTTGACATGCCGTTGACCAGTATTGTCAGGTCTTTGATATCCGCCCCGAGCGACGCGATGCTAACATGTTCGCCCTCATATACAAGCTCGTCGTATATCTCATCCGATACCACAAAAATACCGGCTTCAAGGCACACATTGGCAATCTCTTTTAACTCCTGCTTTGTATATATCGCACCGCACGGATTGGACGGCGAGTTTAAAAGCAGCGCTTTCGTCTTGTCTGTGACCGCCGCGCGAATGCTCTTCGCGGTCGCCTTAAAAGTCGCGTCCGTCTCAAGAAAAACGGGAACGCCATCCGACATGCGGACAAGCTCCGGATAGGTGAGCCAGTAAGGAACAGGGATGATGACCTCATCGCCCGGATTCAGTATCGCCGCAAAAACGTTGAACAGCGAGTGCTTTGCGCCGTTTGATATAACAATATCGCCGGGCGAATAAACCAGCCCGTATTTATCGCCAAGCCTTTTTGTGATAGCCGCTTTGAGCTCCGGCATGCCTGACGCGGGCGTATATTTTGTCAGCCCAAGATCCAGCGCTTTTTTTGCCGCGTCTTTAATATATTGCGGCGTATCAAAATCCGGCTCTCCCGCGCCGAAACCGACCACATCGCGGCCCTCCTGGCGCATTTTTTTGGCCATGGCGGAAACCTTAAGTGTTATCGACGGCGATATGCCGAGCGCTTTCCTGGATAAATTCATTTTCCCCTCCGAATTATAAGCAATTTGCATATTTGCATAATATAAACCTTCATTTTTATTAATTTTAGCACAATAATCAGCACATTACAACACAATTCACATAAAATAATGAATATTCAAGATGATAATATTGCATAACACATCTGTTTTTATATATTCTATCACAAATTTCTGTAATAATAAATATATATATATCGGAGATGATAAATATGAAAAAACTCGTTGTATTATGCGGGGAAAATTGCGGATACTGCAAAAAAGCCAAAATGCTCTTGCGTCGCGCGCTTGAGAAAGAGCCAAAATATATCGCGATTGATATACAGTTCGTTTTAGTTGAAAGTGATACGGGCAGACAATATGTACATTCACTCGTCCCCGCATTTTTTTGTAACAATCAGATGCTTTATGAGGGTAATCCTGATATGGATATTATCACATCAATATTAGAGGAATGTTATGAATGATATCAAGCGTATTCGTACGTCATATATTTTAAAAAACTATTAATTTCATGTACTTTCCTTGATTATTGTATAAAGCCGTATTAAAATGACATTAAAAAGAAAGGACAAGCGCCATGTCAAACTTTAATATTGCATCAAGCTCCACATCCGACTTGCCTAAAGAATACACGCAGAAGCACAACATTCTTATAATGAAATATACATTTATCATCGACCACAAAGAGTATAAAGATGGCGATATGGATACAAAGGCCTTCTTTGATTACGAGCGCAACGGCGGTATGCCGTCCACTTCCCAGCTGATACCCGATGAAATCATACCGCCCTTTGAAGAAATATTGTCAAAGGGCAATGATCTATTGTATATCGGTTTTTCATCCGGGCTTTCTGGGAGCTGCAACAACGTCAAGCTGGTTGCTGAAGACATGAGAAAAAAATATCCCGAGAGGAAGATCTTTGTTATTGACTCGTTATGCGCTTCTCTTGGCCTTGGCCTTCTTGTCGATTACGCCGTCAGAATGCGCAGCGAAGGCAAATCGATCGAAGAGACAGCAAACTGGGTCGAAAAAAACAAGCTCGGCATTAACCACTGGTTTACCGTCGACAGCCTTGCTCATCTGAGGCGCGGCGGAAGGGTTACGGGCGCCGCTGCGTTTGTTGGCAGCCTTTTGCATATCAAACCGGTGCTTAACGTCGATTTTGAAGGCCATCTTATCCCGCGCGAGAAGGAGAAGGGAAGAAAACGCGCGATAAAATGCCTGCTTGAAAAGATGGAAGAGTATGTGTATAAGCCGGAGGGGCAGCAGATTTTTATCAGCCACGGCGACGATATCGAAGTAGCCGAAAAGCTGGCGGCCATGATCAAAGAAAAGTTCCCTCAAATCGGG
>JAQTSP010000112.1 GCA_028711205.1 Eubacteriales bacterium
TCTTTTTTTATCTTGTGTATAAATGCGCCGCCCGGCTCACTGATCAGTATGATGCTGAGCGTGTCGGCAACATTTTTCTTGTCCACGAATATGCCCTTCAAAATCTCCTGTTTGTCAAAACCGTCGATGGAATGGGGGAGGCCTGCTTTTTCGAGCACCTGGACGATGCGCGCCGCAGTGCCCGCTTTGGTTTGGCCCATGCGCTCGCCGGCCGCGGCGATGGCCGCCATGCCGCGCGCGACGCCCTGGCCGTGCGTGACCGCCCGGCCGCCGGCGGCGCCCATGCGTTCGAGGCCGTGGCCGATCGTATGGCCGAAGTTGAGTATCATGCGCTCTGCCTTGTCTTTCTCGTCTGCCGCGACAACGTCACGCTTGATCTCAAGGCACCGTATGATGAAGCCGCCGAGCACTGACGAACCAGCGCCGACACTGTCCATTTTCTCCAAAGAATCAAACATATCGCCGTCTCTGATCAGCGCGTATTTGATCATCTCCGCCATGCCGTCGGCAAAATCCTGCGGCTTAAGTGTTTTTAGAAAATCCGTGTCGATATACACGGCGCCGGGCTGATAAAAAGCGCCGACGAGGTTTTTACCTTCCGGTATGTTGACGGCCGTCTTCCCGCCCACAGCGCTGTCGATCTGCGCAAGCAGCGTGGTGGGTATCTGCACATACCGCACGCCCCTGAGGTACGACGCCGCGGCGAACCCGGCAAGGTCGCCCACGATGCCACCGCCAAGCGCGACGACGACGTCCGCGCGGTTATAGTTTTTCTGCGCCAGAGCGCTCATGATATCTGCGAACACGCCGATGCTTTTTGATCTTTCGCCCGGCGCGACACGGATGACGTCATGGCCAAGCCTGGCATCGTCAAACGCCTTCAACACCGTCTGCCCGTACAGGCCGTACACGTTGTCGTCGGTGATAAGAGCGAACCGGCTTTTCGGATACGCATCTTTCAGGCGCGCGGGGATGCTTGTGATCGACCCCTGTTCGATATACACGTTGTATTCGCCCGTGCCCGCTTTTATGTTCAGTATGTTTATCATCTATCATTCCTTCTTGCCCGACATATCGCGAAGCAGCATTTCAAGTGCTTCCGGGTCGCCTTTATCGATCGCCGCGTCAAGCATGTCGAGGTTCTGCTTCAGCTGCGCGATGCATCCCCGTAAATATTCTCTGTTGTCGGTCAACAGTCCTGCCCACAGCGCTGAATTTATGTCCGCGACGCGCGTGACCGCATGATAACTGCCCCCGGCGAAACGCTCATTATCGCCGCCGTTGTTCATGGCTTTGACCGCGAGCGCCGCGATATGCGGTATGTGGCTGATATGCGCGATGATATCGTCGTGAGCGTCCGCGGTCAGCTCGATCATGGTTTCGCTGCCCATGGCTTGTTTTAATACGTCCGCCCAGAACCGTGCCATGCCGCCCGTTTTCTCGGTCGGTGTCATTATCAGCAGCGAACCTTTAAACAGAGCCGCGTCCGAATGGGCATACCCCGTTTTTTCACTGCCCGCCATCGGATGAAGCGGCAGAAGCTCGTGTTTTTCACCCAGTATCTCAATAAGCGTTTGGTTCATGTTTTTTTTAAGGCCGCCAAACTCCGCAAAAACGGCGACGTCTTTTAAGTGCGGCTTGATCTCTCTGTAAAAATCTGCGACGATGTACGGCGCAAGACAGCAGATGACAAGATCAAAAGCGGGCATGTCGCCGTAAAGGCTGCTGTAGCCCGTTTTAATGATGCCGTCATCTTCTGCGGCGGCCACGGAACGAACGTCACCGTCATATCCAAAAAGATGTCCGATGCCTTTCTTTTTCAGCGCCTTTGCGACAGAACCGCCAATCAGCCCGAGACCGGCGATCATGATATTACTGCTTTTTAAAAACTCGCTGTTCATCATACTATATTGTCTTTCCCATCAGCGCGGCCGCGCCTCTGAGCTTTTCCGCCAGTTTTGAGAATTTGTCGGGAAGCAGCGACTGTTTGCCGTCGGAGAGCGCTTCGGAAGGCTGTTCGTGCACCTCGACCATCACGCCGTCAGCGCCGACGCAAACGGCTGCCATCGCAAGAGGCTCAACCGCCCACCACAGCCCTGTCGCGTGGCTCGGGTCGACGATAACAGGCAGATGACTGACCTTTTTGATGACCGGCACCGCGGAAAGGTCAAGCGTATTTCTGGTGAACGTTTCGTACGTCCTGATGCCCCGTTCGCAAAGCACCACGTTCGGGTTTCCGCCCGACACGATGTATTCGGCGGACATCAGCCACTCTTCGATTGTGGCGGAGAGGCCGCGTTTTAAGAGTACCGGTGTTTGGCATTTGCCAAGCTCACGCAGCAGCACGTAGTTTTGCATGTTGCGCGCGCCCACCTGAATGATGTCCACCTTGTCGACAAACAGGTCGATCAGATCAACGCTTGTGATCTCGGTCACAATGGGCAGCCCTGTTTCCTTTCTGGCCGTTTCAAGGTGTTTGAGGCCTTCGATACCAAGCCCCTGAAACCGGTACGGGTTGGTGCGTGGTTTGTACGCACCACCGCGAAGGAAGTTGGCGCCGGCCGCTTTAACCTTTTTCGCGATCGATATGATCTGTTCTTCACTCTCGACAGAGCAGGGCCCCGCCATCAGCGCCAGCCGGTTCCCGCCGATCTCGAAACCGCCCACGTTCACGATCGTATCGTCGGGATGAAAAGCGCGGTTGACTTTTTTATAGGGCTCCTGTATGCGCATCACCTTTTTGACGACTTCTTTTTCCTGTATCGGATCCGTATCGAGCGCCGACGTATCGCCGATCAGCCCGAGGATAGAATAGTTGACGCCGTCCATGCGCTGGACTTCAAGGTTGTACTCGGTCTCCAGTGTTTTAATCAGTTCCGCGACATTTTGTTGTTCCGAATTGGGTTTGAGTATAATAATCATTTCATTTCCTCCGGTTTAAAAATTAAAAGGGAGCCCGGTATGAGCTCCCTTAGTATACATGTGTATCTTTGTTCTTTTTCAAGCAACCCATTCCGTGATCCGGCGTATGAACTTTTTAAACGCAAAATACCAGTAGCTATAATAATAGCCCTGGCTTGTAAACGAGAAAAAGTATTTGCCTGCAGATATGTTCATCAATCTGTCCATATTGCTCTCCGCATTGCACTCCAAATGAATTTGATTTATTATATGCATGGTTTCATCTTCCCGTCAAGCAAAAAAAACGAATAAAGGCAAAAAAATGCAAAACAGGCGTTTTTTTGACGTGCTTAAGCCGGTAAACAGGCGGCATATCATACCGGAACGATGTTAAAAACAATGCTTGTCACCGTGATTTGCTTATGTTATAATCTCTAGGTTGATTTAGGGCGGTCCTCTTTTCGGATCATACGGATATGAACGCCTGAATGAAAAGGAGGAATCAGCATGAACAATACGATAACAGCCATTGAAAAAGAGAACATGCGGACCGATCTGCCCGAGGTGAACATCGGCGATACCGTCAAGGTCTTCGTCAAGGTTATAGAGGGTACAAGAGAACGGCTTCAGGGTTTTGAAGGATACGTGATTGCCAAAAAAGGCGGCGGTATCCGCGAGACGATCACTGTGCGCCGCGTATCATTCGGTATCGGCATCGAGAGGATGTTCCCGATCCATTCGCCGAAGATCGCGAGTATCGAGAAAGTCAGAAAGAACAAGGTCAGGCGGTCGAAGCTTTACTATCTGCGCGACAGGGCGGGCAAGGCTGCAAAATTAAAAGAAAAGCGATAACACGAGGAAGCCCTGCGCGGCTTCTTTTGTTATGATGGGGTCCCCGGTGACGCGAAGCGTCGTTGGGGTGAAATGACGCGGTCCCCGAAAAGCCGCAGGTTTTATGGGTGAAATGGGAAAAATCATGGACATAAATTGGTATCCCGGGCATATGGCCAAGTCAAAACGGCTGCTCGGCGAAAAACTGAAGCTGATCAGCGTTGCCGTGATCGCCGTGGACGCACGCGCGCCGCTATCGACGTTTAACCCCGACTTAATAAACATACTCGCGGGCAAGGAATGCATCGTCGTGCTCAACAAGAGCGATCTTGCCGACCCGGCGCAAACAGCGCTTTGGACGCAGTATTATATGAAAAAGTTCTCAAATGCGGTTTCTTTTTGCGCAATCAGAGATAAAAAAAACGCGCTGCTGTCCGCGATCAACAATGCGGCAAAGCCGGTCATCAAGAAGTATGCGGACAAGGGTATGAGAAAAACGATACGCGTGCTTGTCGCGGGCATCCCCAACGTCGGCAAATCGGCGATCATCAACCGGCTGATCGGGCGCAAGAGCGCCAGGGAAGGCGACAAGCCGGGCGTCACGCGCGGCCTTCAGTGGGTCAGGCTCTCGGACGTGCTCGAGCTTTTAGACTCGCCGGGGCTTCTCTGGCCAAAGATCGAGTCGGAAGACGCCGCTGTCAAGATCGCGCTTGCCGGCTGCATCAAACAGGAGATCATCGATATCGTACCGCTTGCGCTTCGGCTGATCGATATTTTGTCTGCCGTCGCGCCAGGGGCAATCTCTGAAAGGTACGGCATAGAAACCGGTGGAGAATCGCGCGATATCCTTGCAAATATATGTAAAAAAAGAGGTTTTTTGATCAAAAAGGGCGAATATGACATAGACAGGGGCGCCAAGGCGCTTCTTGATGAATTCAAGGGAGGCCGGCTCGGGCGCATCACGCTTGAGACACCGAAAGATTTTGAATAGCGAAGCACAAGAACAAAAAAGGCTGCAGGCCATGTGCGCGTATGAGAAGCCGTACTGGGACAAGGGGCTTTATGTCGCGGGCATGGACGAGGCCGGGCGCGGGCCGCTGGCGGGGCCGTGCGTTGCGGCGGCCGTCATCATGCCGCCCGGCTGCCTGATACCCGGCGTCGACGACTCAAAAAAGCTGTCCGAGAAAAAGAGGCAGGCGCTGTACGCTCTGATCACATCAGCTGCGGTTGCCTATGCCGTGGGCATCGTGGACAACAGGGTGGTCGACGAGATCAACATACTCAACGCGGCCAAACGCGCGTTTGCAGAGGCGTACCGCGGGCTTGAGGTCATGCCGGCGTTTGTTTTCTGCGACAAGATCGGCGGTATTGATATCGGCACGGATTATCAGGAGATCGTCGGTGGCGACAGGCTTTGCTACAGCGTGGCAGCGGCATCGATCGTCGCGAAGGTGACAAGGGACGAGATGATGCGGCAATACGCCCTTTTGTACCCTCTGTACGGTTTTGAGCAGCACAAGGGATACGGTACGCAGAGCCATAGGGAATGCATCATCAGATACGGTGTCTGCGATATTCACCGTATGTCGTTTTTGAAGAAGATCATATCATGAACTCGAGAAGCAAAGGAAACAGAGGCGAGGATCTGGCGGCGGCTTATCTTGAGCAAAGCGGCTGTGAGGTTCTCTCACGCAACTATTATATTCGCGGCGGAGAGGTGGACATCATCTTTTCTGATGGAGACATGACGGTGTTCTGCGAGGTCAAGCTGAGGAACCAGGACCGGTTCGGGACACCGGCCGAAGCGGTCGGCACAGCCAAACAAAAGCGCATATGCCGGGCGGCGCTTGACTACGCCGACAAAAATAAAACCATTGATGAAAAATACAGATTTGATATAATAGAGATATATTGCGGCAAAATAAACCATATCAAAAACGCGTTTGAGTTTATTTCGCTTTAGGTTACGGGAGTATAATGCGCAGAATTCTTTTCTTGTTGATCATAGTCACGCTGATATCCATATGGGCCGCCGGGACGGTGCTTGCGGACGATGTATTCAAACCATCCGATGCAACTGCGTCATCGACGGCTCTTGCCACCGCGATCACCGTGGTTGTCGCAGCTTTGTTCATCGTTGTCTGTGTGTTTCTTGCGATGCGCCAGAGCAGCAGCGGTATTGATGACGACGGCAAGATCTGGCCGGCTTTTTTACTGTCCGCAGCCCTTGCGGTGATATTGCGTGTGATCGTCGCACTGGCATTTGAAGGGTATTCGACCGACATTGCGTGCTTCAAAGGATGGGCGATCGCCGTATACGAATACGGGCCGCAGAACTTTTATACGTCGGGCGTATTTGCTGATTATCCGCCGGGATACATGTATGTACTGTATGTGCTGGGGTTGATACGTGAGGTGTTTTCAATCGAGGCCGGTAGCGCGCTGTTTACGCTGATCGTCAAGCTGCCGTCCATCATTGCCGAGGTCGTTGCCTCCATATTGATCTATAAGATCGCGGCAAAACAAATCGGCCGCATGTTCGGGCTGTTGTGCGCGGCGTTTTTGCTTTTCAATCCCGCGCTGTTCTTCAACAGCAGCGCGTGGGGACAGATAGACGCCGTGTTCACACTTTTTATCGTTCTTGCGCTTTACTATCTCAAAAAGGAGAATTATATTCTGGGCGCGTTTTTTTATGCGGTCACTTTGCTGATCAAGCCGCAGGCCATTATGTTTGCGCCTGTGGTGGGCCTTTGCTATTTCTACGCGCTGTTTAAAAAGCACGGGCTGAAAAAAGCGTTGTTCGGTATAACGGGCGGCGCGCTTGTTGCCGCGGCCGTGCTTTTTGCCGGCATTTTTCCGTTCACCGGCACCCAGGAACCGGCTTGGATACTCAAGCTGTACCAGGGCGCGGTCAACTTTTATCCGTATGCATCGCTCAACGCGTTCAATCTTTATGCGCTGATCGGCGCCAACTGGGCAGACAGTTTTACGCCGTTTTTGCTGCTGAACTATCAGACATGGGGCATGATTATGATACTGCTGATCTGTGTCGTCATCGTATTTTTGCAGTGGCGGACAAGGGAGCAAAGGCCGCTTTTTGATCTTAGCGGGTTTTTGATATTGTCCGTGTTCATGCTCGCTCACGCGATGCACGAGCGGTACATACTTCCCGCGTGCGTATGCCTGATATTCGCATATGTTTATTCGCGGGACAGCACGACGCTGTTCTTTGCGGCCGCGTTTTCGATCAGCGCGCTGTTTAACCAGATGGTCACGCTATACGCGGACAGCGTTGTGACGGCACCGCTGCCGACGTTGATTTTTTCTGCTATCAACATGGCGCTGTACGCTGTATACGCCGTCATAACAATAAGAAAGCTCGCCAGCGGCAAGGTGCTGATCAAAAGCCCGGCGCTGCTCTAATACGGGGCCCAAAAAAGCCGCAGGCTTTTTAAGGGTTATAGATAGACATGAGGGATTTTGCATGATAAAGGACTTAAAAATCATGGATAGATGGAAAAAGCAGGCGAACCGGCGTCTTTTTTATAATGAAGAGCGCGCAAGAATGACGCGAAAAGACTGGCTCGTGATGCTCGCCGTAACGGTGATCTATGCGGCCGTGGCGTTTTTGAACCTCGGGGCGCATGATATACCCGAGACGTATTATGCGATGGAGAACGAAAATGACGAGATCATCGCCGCGTTTTCTGACACTGAGGATATAGAGTTTATCAAATATTATACCTCTCTTGGCACAGGCAAAATATCCTTTTACTATTCATCCGACGGCGAAGGGTATACGCTTTTGACGGCAGAAACCACAGAGACGGATGAAAACGGCGAGGCTGTCACGACGACCAATCCCGTCGTCATCGACCACGAGGCAACGGATATGTATGAGTGGCAGTTCATACCCGTGTCGTTTGAGGCAAAATACGTGTCGATACGGGTGGACGAGCCAGGGCTTTACATGCTTGAGATGGCTTTTTGTGACAGCGGGGGAAATCCGGTCGAGGTTGTATCGGCAGAAAACATCAATCCGGACGCGGAGCGGGGAAACGCGTCCGATTACATGTTTGATGAGCAGCAATATGTGCCGCTGCGGACGTATTATATGACCGAGATGTATTTCGACGAGGTGTATCACGCGCGGACGGCGTACGAGATGATCAATCACTTGCCGGTTTACGAGATCACACATCCACCGCTCGGCAAGACAATACTGGGCATCGGTATCCGT
>JAQTSP010000113.1 GCA_028711205.1 Eubacteriales bacterium
GGGTCTAAAAGCAGTATATCGTACTTCTTCAAATCCGGCATCAGCTTTATGACGTCGCCTTTATATATATCATAATTTTCTGTCGTCACAACGGCTTTGATATTCTCTTTGAGCACGCGCAGGCAGCCACCGTTTTTCTCTGCAAAATCGACATGCGCGGCGCCGCGCGACAGCGCCTCAATGCCCAGCGCGCCGCTGCCCGCAAACGCGTCAAGCACAACCGCGCCCTCTATATCAAACTGAAGCGCACCGAACATCGCTTCTTTGACCTTGTCTGTCGTCGGCCTGACATTCCCCGCGGGGCAAATCAGCCGCCTGCCTTTGTATGCTCCGGCAACGACCCGCATCACACGGCCCCGATAACGCGATCTTCCGTTACGACGATGTCCATAGGAACATCGTGCGTTTCCGGAAATACGTCATCGATGATCTGCCTGTTAAAACATACGCCAATCTTGACGGCTTTTACTTCGCTTAAGAACCGGTCATAGTAGCCGCCGCCAAAGCCTATTCTGTGGCGATTTTTATCAAACGCGATACCGGGAATAATGACAACGTCCGGTTCCACCTTTTCGCTCTCATTCATCATCACCGGCTCGGGTATACCGTAAATGTTGCTTTTTATAACAGAATCAGCATGATAATCCACGGCGATCATGTCGCCCTCTCCAACGATATACGGCAACGCGACACATTTCCCCATATCGAGGCATACGCGTATAAACTCAAGCAGGTTCGGCTCATTTTTATATGAATAATACGCCATAATACACTGCGCCTTTTGAACGCACTCAAGCCCGAGGAGCCTATTATTAATGATGCCGCTGAAAACCTCAATATCCTTTGTATCAATCAGCAGGCGGCCTTTTAGCATTTTCCGCCTTATTGTTTCTTTTGGCATGGTCCCTCCAGATACAGCCGCGGCACACGCGGCGATATCGCGCACAGTATCTCATAATTGATCGTGCTGCAGCGCGCCGCGTATTCATCCGCCGATATCTCGTCGCCGCCCTGGGCGCCGATGCACACCGCGTCGTCATGCAGCACCGCGTCCGGTATATCCGTTACGTCCACGAGTATCTGGTCCATGCAGACGCGTCCCAAAACCCGCGCGCGTTTCCCGCGGATCAGTACCTCGCCACTGTTCGACAGCAGTCTGTTATACCCGTCCGCGTATCCGATGGGCAGCGTCGCGACCGACATCGGCTTTGGCGTCGTATAGATACCGCCATAGCTGATTTTTTCGCCCGCGCCGATCTTTTTGATATGCGATATATGCGTGTGGACAGACATCGCCGGGCATAGCGCCACGCTCTTATCCACCTCGTCTGACGGATAGCATCCGTACATCGCGATGCCGACCCGCACCATGTCGTAGCTAAGATCGGCGCAGTCAAGTGCGGCGCCGCTACTTGACGCATGTATTATCGGCGAAAACCCGCGATTCTTTACCCTGTTGATATATTCGCTGAACCGATCGTTTTGCATCCTGGTATATCTTTTATCCGCCTCATCAGCCGCCGCAAAATGCGTCATCAGCCCTTCGAGTATCAGGTTTTCTTCATTTTCTATTCTATCAAGTATACGCTCAGTTTCGTCATAAGTCTTGACACCGACCCGGTTCATGCCTGTATCGGCTTTCAGATGCAGCCGCATCGGTATGTTTTGCTCTTTTGCCACAGCCGCTGCATTGTCGATACAGTCTTCTGACACAACGACCATGCTCAGCTCAAGTTCGGCCGCTTTTCTCCACTGCCACAACGTCGACGGGCCGAGCACGAGTATCGGCACACTGATCCCGGCGTCACGAAGAGGCGCCGCCTCCTCGGGTATCGCGACCGCCAGCCACTCGGCGCCCGCCTCGATCGCGGCCTTCGATACCATCACGCTGCCGTGCCCGTATCCGTCTGCCTTGACCACGGCGCAAAACATGGTATTCTTTGGTATATGGCGCTTGATATTGATCACATTCTGTTTGATCGCGTTCAAGTCTATTTTTGCGTATGTCGGACGAATTAGCATGATTACCTTCTTTTCACTGCGCGCATAAGGCATGCACGCACACAAACAACGCCTGCTGCGGCTTTATCTGCGTATGATTTTGCCCGGGGCCCCCGGCGGCACAAAGCGTCGTTGGCGTCGTTATTGCTTATATCTGATAAACGTCTCCAGAATCCAACAGCTTGACACCGTTTTCCCGAAGCGCCGATATCGCGGTCCCGATATCCTCCACACGGAAGAGTATCAGCGCGTTTTCATTCGGCGTGCGCACAAACGAATACAGGTATTCCACACTGATGCCCGCGCTGTCGAGCACACCGAGCACGCTTGCGAGGCCGCCCGGTTCGTCAACGACTTCGGCAACAATCACTTCTGTTGTGCTTGCGGTATATCCGTTTTGTTTCAATACCGAAATGGCCTTGTCAGGGTCGCTGACGATACAGCGCATGATACCGAAATTCGTCGTGTCCGCGATAGACAGCGCGATCAGGTCGATACCCGCCTGCCCAAGAACTTCCGTTATCTTGGCAAGCCGCCCTTTTTTGTTTTCCACAAAGACAGAGATCTGTTTTATCATGATCCATACTCCTCCCGATTATTTCCTGTTGTCGATCACACGTTTTGCCTTTCCCATGCTGCGCTCTATCGTTTTTGGCTCGACAAGCGTGACCGTCACGCCGATACCAAGCACTGACTGTATCTCGGCTTCAATCTTGTTGCGGAGATCTTCCAGACGCTTGATCTCATCAGAGAACAGCGCAGCCGACACTTCGACCTGAACCTCAAGGCTGTCAACGTTGCTGGCACGGTCGACAACGATCTGGTAATGCGGCGATACATCCGCCATCTCGACGAGCACGCTCTCGATCTGGGACGGAAATACGTTGACGCCGCGTATGATCAGCATATCGTCGCTGCGCCCAAGCACCTTGTCCATGCGCACCATCGTGCGCCCGC
The DNA here is from genome assembly GCA_028711205.1 of Eubacteriales bacterium. GTDB lineage: Bacteria > Bacillota > Clostridia > Christensenellales > SZUA-584 > JAQTSP01. The sequence goes on from JAQTSP010000113.1 coordinate 2,959, forward strand.
AGCCGCACGTTTGCTCATGCAGCGATGTGATATCCCGCGTCCTGTAGCGTATCAGCGGTATGCCGTCCTTATCGATGGTCGTGATGACAAGCTCGCCTTTTTCGCCGTAAGGCAACGGCTCCAATGTGTCGGGATCGATGATCTCGGGCAGGAAGAAGTCTTCCGAAATATGCAGCCCCTGTTTATATTCGCAGTCGGTCGCGACACCAGGGCCCATGATCTCCGACAGGCCATATATATCAATCGCGAGTATCCCCAGCCGATGTTCGATCTCTGTGCGCATCGCTTCCGTCCACGGCTCCGCGCCAAAAACGCCGGCCTCGAGCTTGAGTGACTTCGGATCGATACCCATATCTTCCATCGTCTCCGCCATAAACAGCGCATACGACGGCGTACACGCAATAATCGTGGTGCCAAAATCCTGCATCAGCATGATCTGGCGCTTCGTGTTGCCGCCCGAAACCGGCACCGTCATCGCGCCAAGCGCTTCCGCGCCATAGTGCGCGCCGAGCCCGCCGGTAAACAACCCGTATCCGTAAGCCACCTGTATCACGGAGTTCTTGTTTCCTCCGGCGAAGACATACGTTCTTGCCATCAGATCGGCCCAGTTTTTGATGTCGCGCTTTGTGTATCCCACAACGGTCGGCTTGCCGGTCGTGCCGGACGACGCGTGCACCCTGACGATATCCTCCTGTTTCGCGGCAAAAAGCCCGAACGGATAATTGTCACGCAGATCATTCTTCACCGTAAAAGGAAGATGCTTGAGGTCATCAAGACGCCTGATATCCTCCGGCCTGATCCCCTTGTCATCAAACGCTTTTTTGTAGAACGGTACGTTTTCGTACACCTTTTTTGCCGTCGCTTTGAGCTTTTCCAACTGTATAAGCCCAAGCTGTTCCCTGTCCATACATTCTATTTCTTTATTCCAATACATATGATTCCTCCAATTTATGAATTGTAACCCTTCTCAAACGCCGCCATGTTCACATCCAGCAGTTTCTCCGGAACAGTCTCGCGTATCGCATCTAAAAAGGCTTTTTTATCAAAATCCATATGTTTCGCAAGCACACCGATCAGCACGGTATTGAGCGCCTTTGCGTTCCCGGCCTCTTTCGCCAGCGTCAGCGCGTCCACAAACACAGCACCCGGCACGGCTTCACTGATTCTTTGCTCTATATTCGCGGGATATTTTTCCGCGCCTGTGATGACGGGCATCGGCGGTATCTCCTGTGTATTGACAAACATGCGGCCGTTCTTTTTCAGACGCCCGATCCATCTTAACGCTTCGAGCTTCTCGAACGCCAGTATGATATCAGCGCCGCCCTCGTCGATGACGGGCGCGTACACTTTTTCTCCGAAACGCACGTGTGTGACGACGCTGCCGCCGCGCTGCGCCATGCCGTGCACCTCGGACAGCTTTACATCATACCCAAGCGACAGCGCCAGGTTGCCAAGCACACGGCTTGCCAGCAGCGTTCCCTGCCCGCCGACGCCAACAATCAAAATATCGCCCATGCTATTCACCCGCCTTTTCTATCGCGCTGAACGCGCAGACGTCCTTGCACAGGCCGCAGCCGGTACAGAGCGTCTCGTCGATCATCATGCCGTTCTGCGTTTTTTCGATTGCCGGGCAGCCAAGCTTCAGGCACACGCCGCACGATTTGCATTTGTCCGTGATCGTGTAGGGCGGCGATATTTTCTTTCGATCGAGCAGGGCGCAGGGGCGTTTTGCGATAACCACGCTCAGTTCTTCCCGCGCCGTTTCTTCCCGCAGCACTTTTTCCAGCGCCTTTAAATCGAACGGGTCGACAACGCGCACATGTTTCACGCCAAGGCTTTTCACAAGCGCAGGTATGTCGATCGCGTACGCGATATCGCCTTTTAAGTTTTTGCCCGTTGCGGGATGGTCCTGATGCCCCGTCATGCCCGTCGTCGCGTTGTCGAGTATCAGCACCGTCGATGTCGCGCCGTTATACACCATGTCCAAAAGGCCGGTAATACCCGAATGAAAGAACGTCGAATCGCCGATCACGGCCACAAGTTTTCTCGAGAAATCTTTGCCGCGCGCCTTTTCCATGCCCATCGCCATGCCGATGCTTGCGCCCATGCAGACACACGTATCGATACCCGAAAGCGGCGGCATTGCGCCCAGCGTATAACAGCCGATGTCGCCGGTTGCCGCGATTCCAAGCTTCTTCAGCATGTAATAGACAGCCCTGTGCGGGCACCCCGGGCACATCACCGGCGGCCTTTGCGGCAGCGCGCCCGCGTTGATGATCTCTGCCTTTTTGCCGCCTATTTTTTCGGCGATCATGTTGACGCTGTATTCGCCCTGAACCGTGAAGATTGCTTTGCCGGTCACTTCGATACCCATCGCTTTGATCATGTCTTCAAAGAACGGCTCAAGTTCTTCGACAATATAGAGTTTGCCGACCTTAGCAGCGAATGCGCGGATTTTTTGTTCCGGCAGCGGATAGATCATGCCAAGATTGAGCACGCTGGCATCGGGAATCGCCTCTTTGACATAGTTGTATACAACACCGCTTGTGATCACACCGATTTTTGTATCATGATATTCCGCGCGGTTGATGTCCAATGTGTCCGCATATTCTTTGATATCGTTCATACGTTTTTCCAATATCACATGGCGTTTTTTTGCCATGCCCGGCATCATCACGTATTTTGCGGCATCTTTTTCGTATGGCTTTAACGCAATGTCCCGCCTGATATTCAACGTGACGATTCCCTGAGAATGCGACAGCCGCGTGTTGGAGCGCACCAGTACCGGCGTGTCAAATCTCTCGCTCATCTCAAACGCCAATTTGACATACTCTTTGGCTTCCATGCTGCCCGATGGCTCCAGCATCGGCAGATGTGCGCCTCTCGCGTACAACCGCGAATCCTGCTCATTCTGGCTCGAATGCATACCCGGGTCGTCCGCGACGATGACAACAAGCCCGCCGTTGATACCTGTATACGCCGCTGTGAACAGCGGATCGGCCGCGACGTTGAGCCCGACGTGCTTCATACAGCACAGTGTGCGCGCACCGGCGACCGATGCGCCGATCGCGACCTCGAGCGCCACCTTCTCATTCGGTGACCATTCCGCATAGATCTCATCGTATTTAGCGACGTTCTCGGTGATCTCCGTACTCGGCGTTCCCGGATACGCGGTCGCGACGGTGACGCCCGCTTCATAGGCGCCTCTCGCGAAAGCCTCGTTTCCAAGCATCAATTTCTTCATGTATCTCTCCTTATGCCATACTCTATCGTAAATCAGTGACCCTCTTTGCCTTGCCTTCAAAACGTTTCAGCGACTGCGGCTCAACCAGCCGAACATCCGCGCCGATATTGAGAACGGTGTACAGCTTGTGCTTGATTTTTTTCTCAAGCGCTTCAAGCGCACTGAACTTGTCAAGAAGCTCTGCGTCGATCACCTCGACCAGAACCTCGATTTTATCCATATAGCCGTCTTTTCTGACAATGATCTCGTAATGCGGGCCGATATCCTCTATACCCACGAGCACACCCTCGATCTGTGATGGGAACACATTGACGCCGCGTATGATCAGCATATCGTCCGTCCTGCCCTGTATCTTCGCCATGCGCATCGACGTCCTGCCGCATGCGCATTTTTCGGGTATCAGCCACGTGATATCCTTCGTGCGGTAGCGCAGTATCGGGAACGCCTCTTTTGAAAGCGACGTGATGACCATCTCTCCCGGCTGCCCCGCGGGAACAGGCAGGAGCGTGTCTTTATCGACGATCTCACAGTAGAAATGGTCCTCACAGATATGCATACCGTTTTTGCAGTAACATTCGCCCGAAACGCCGGGGCCGATCACCTCGGATAAGCCATAGTTTTCGGTCGCGATAATATGAAGCGCCTTCTCGATCTCTCTGCGCATCTCTTCGGTATGGCCTTCTCCGCCGAAAAGCCCAAGCCGAAGCGGCAGCTTTTCCGTATCGACGCCCATTTTTTTTGCCACTTCCGCCAAATACATGGCGTATGACGGCGTACCGACAAGTATCGTCGAACCAAAATCCTGCATCACGCTCACCTGGCGTTCCGTGTTGCCGCCGGAAATCGGAATAACGGACGCGCCCAGCTTTTCCAGGCCATAATGCAGGCCGAACGCGCCGGTGAACAGCGTATATCCGAACGTGATCTGCACGATATCGTCGGGTGTCGCGCCGGCGGCGCACGCCATCCTTGCGATGCACTCCGCCCACATATCAATGTCATTTCTTGTGTAGCCAACGACCGTTGGTTTTCCCGTCGTGCCCGAAGACGCGTGTATCCTGACGACGTCCCTCATCGGCACGGCAAAAAGTTTATACGGATAATTCTCTCTTAAATCATCTTTGACAGTGAATGGTATCTTTCTTATGTCATCAAGTTTTTTGATATCACCCGGGAACACGCCAGCCGCGTCCAGTTTCTTTCTGTAGTGTTCAACATTGTTATAGCACCGCTCTACCGTTCTTTGAAGGCGCTCTAGCTGAATTTTTTCGATCTCATCACGTGATGCGCACTCAATCTTTTCATTCCAAATCATAAATTACTCCTCTTTTTAAACGTTTTGCAGGCATGTTCCTCAAAGAGAAATCCCATGCTTCCATGCTTCGTATACGCATGATTATAGCGTATTACAAAAAAAAAATAAAGTGTTTATGTGACACTGCCTGAATAGACTCTATATTAACGGCCGTTGATCATATACGAAGCCGCCGCAGGATACATCGTTCACTCGCCAATGATTTTGATCATGATCTTTTTTGTGCGCATGCCGTCAAATTCGCCATAGAATATCTGTTCCCACGGGCCAAAGTCGGGCCTTCCGTCCGTAACGGCCACGACGACCTCGCGCCCCATCACCGTGCGTTTCAAATGCGCGTCGGCGTTATCCTCAAAGCCGTTGTGGGCGTACCGGGAATACGGCTTTTCGGGCGCAAGCGTTTC
>JAQTSP010000114.1 GCA_028711205.1 Eubacteriales bacterium
ATTCTTATAAAGATCGTGAGTTCCTTTGACGAAATTTCGCAAAATAAAATACTTACTGGGAGAAATTATCATGAGACGTTTTCAGGTGAGTATGAACAAGGTCCTTTTTCCAACAGGAAAAACAAAAATATTATTGCTTATTTTTATTGCGCTTCTGTTGCCGGCTATTTATTATACAGTTTATATTACAGGCGGCATAAAATATGTTTATTCTCATTCCATGTACATCCCGATCCTTCTGGCCGGTATTATCTTTGGTTTAAAAGGCGGAGCGATTGTTGCCCTTGTTGCGGGTATTTTACTTGGGCCGTTTATACCGATAAATACCATATCAGGGGAACAGCAACTAATAATAAACTGGATTTTTCGTGTGATCATTTTTCTTATCGTCGGTATATTGAGCGGATACTCTTTTGATGTGTTAAGAAAAAAAATAGCCAGAATAACCGAATTGTTGACACATCATCCGGATACTGAAATTCCAAACTCGAGAAGTTTATCTTTTGATATCAACAACGATACGACAATTGTTATCTCGATCATTGTCAACAATTATAATAATATTATTTGTTCACTGGGCAAGGAGATTTTTGTTGCATTAATGAAAGCGGTATATTTAAGAATAAAGGATGATCTAAAAAAAGCGCAGGTCGTTCAATCTGATTCAAGCAAAATATGGGTGTGTTTAAATGACGATATGGAAAGTTTTGATCCTGAAAGGATTTCAAAGCTGTTAAATGCAGTTTTTATACTCGGCGATATTCCAATGTATTTGGATTTCTCAATGGGTATAGCGTGTTGTTCTGAAAACGAGAGCAGACAAAAATCATTTCAGCAGGCAGATATTGCGGCATATCATGCCAAGCAGAACCATCTGCAATATTCAATTTTTGATGAAAGCCAAATGGCGGTACGAAATAATAACCTTGAGCTTTTAGGGGCGTTCCCAAGAGCGCTGGAGACCAACCAGACAGAGCTTTACTATCAACCAAAAATAAATCTGAAGACGAGAGAAATTGTTGGAATTGAGGCATTGATACGCTGGAACCACCCCGTAAGAGGGTTTATGCTTCCGCAAGAATTTATAAAGGCTGTCGAAGAAACCCAGCTTATCAACCCAATGACCGCATGGGTATTAAACAATGGCCTTTTAATGATAAAAGAGTTCCAAAAAATGGACATGGAGACATCTGTATCGATCAATATTTCGGCAAAAAATCTTCAAAACCCGCGTTTTCTGAATCAGGCCATTGGAATCATAAAAGAGCAGAACGTGGCATGCAATTTGATTGAATTTGAGATGACAGAGTCATCTTTGATATATGATCCTGAAAAAACCAAAACGCTGTTGCAAAAAATCAGGGATTATCATATTGCCCTGTCAATCGATGATTTTGGTACCGGGTACTCTTCTTTGGCATATCTGAGAAGGTTTCCTATTAACGCTGTGAAAATTGATAAGTTCTTTATCCAACAAATGAACACAGACCTTGGGGTTAATCATATCGTCCGGGCAGCGATCGATCTTGCACATAACCTTAACCTGACGGTTATTGCAGAGGGCGTGGAAAATTTTGAAACGGAACAAAGTCTCATAAAGATGAACTGCGATATGGCACAAGGTTATTATTACACCAGGCCGTTAAACGGCACGGATATTATATCATGGTATCAAGGATACAATACGAAAGCCCGAAAAGGCATGAGATTTCAATAGTAAATCGAGATTGGATAGCCAAGCAAAGGGACAGGGTGAAGAGGCCTTGTTTTTTTATAATTTCAAAAAAATGATGATTGTCAAACTTGAAAAATGACGAAGAAAAATATATATTAATGATAAACAATAAATATTTTATGAAATTTAGTATGCAGGAGATATACACATGTTTTACCGGTCATTCAAATACGCCGTAAAAGGGGTCATTAAAACGCTGCGCTCAGAGCGCAACTTCCGTGTGATGATCGTTTGTTTTATGCTTGCCGTCACCGCCGGTATTCTCCTTGGTCTCTCGGGCATTGAATGGGCGCTCATCTTGTTATGTTGCGGTGGTGTGCTTAGTTTTGAGATGCTGAACACCGCGATTGAATGCGTTGTCGACATGGTTCAATCCAACGCTCACCCTTTGGCCGAAAAGGCAAAAGATATCGCTGCCGGTTTTGTGCTTGTTTTTTCGGTGTTTGCCGCTGTGATCGGACTGGTCGTATTTGTTCCGCATATCATTGCATTGTTTAAATAGAGGAGGCAGCGATGAAAAAAAAGGTGAAAATCGCACTGCAAACCGTGATGATACTGCAGGGCGTGTTATGGATCGTGTTTGGCATGGCCGGCTTGACGAAGGCGGATATAGGGATGACGGCCGCGTTGTTTGTGATATTGATGCTGGCAAACGGCATCCTCTTTATCGTGCTTGCGCTGGTAGTCGAAAAGGATATGCTCATATTGAAAATATTTACGGCAATATTCATTTTCGTCAATCTGATACTGACAATAACGGACCAGGTGGGACTGTTTGACTATTGTGTACTGATCCTTAATATCATGTCGATATCCGGCTGTTTATATTTGTATCTTTCGGCAGAAAAGCAGTAAAATTTCGAATCAATAGCGCTGAATTTAACAAAATAGTATACGCCTGCGACAAGGTGAATCAACATAATTTTTTCTTGCTTTTTACTGTACTGCATGTTAGAATACCTCTGCTGTAGATTTTTAGGAGGTAATAATGGACGTTTTAGTACTCGTTATTGAAATAGTACTTTGTTTGTTCTCCGTGTTCATGGTCGCTGTGGTATTGCTGCAGTCGGGCAAGAGCGCCGGGCTTTCGGGTGATATCGCGGGCGGCGCCGAGACTTTTCTTGGCAAAAGCAAGGCGAAAAGCTATGAAGGCACGTTGAAGAAGCTAACAAAGGTTGCTGCTGTTGGCATAATGGTACTTGCTGTGGTGCTTGTCCTGATACAGGTGTATTTGCCGGGTGATACCACAGAGTCCGATACGACCACTATTGAAGCATCTGCGACGCCTGAGCCGCTGACCGTGCCCGATGATACAGCCAGTGTCATTGAAGAGGATGCGGGCAGTACGGCTACGCAGGACGCGGGTGAGTGAAAACGGTGGAGCGATCATAAAGTGACGGAACGACCTTAACGCCTTTCCTGATTTACGGGGAAGGCGTTTTTGATTCCGGGGTCCCCGGCGACGCAAACGTCGTTGGGGTGATTGCGGGATCCCCGAAAAGCCATCGGCTTTTGGGGGTAAGATATATTTGCGGCGGAAAAAGGAGAATGAATGGATATTAAGGAAACAATATTAAAAAAACTGTCATCATACGACAAAAAGGTCGGTTTTGATGAGTTAATAAGCGGGCTTTCCCAAGACCCGGCTGATTTAAGGCATGCTGTGGGAGAGCTGATCGGCGAAGGGAAGGTGCTGTCATCGAAAAAAGGCAAGCTGTTTTTACCGGGCGTCTTTGGATTATATACGGGCAGGATCGAAGTGAAACGAATGGGGTTTGCTTTTTTGCTGGACGATGAAGGCGACATTTTTATTTCGGCGGATAATAAGAAAGGCGCGATGCACGGTGATATGGTCGCCGTCCGGCTGCTCAGTTCCGCGGAGAGCGACAGAAAAAGAGAGGGTGAAGTTGTCAGCATTATTGAAGAGATACAGCGGCTGATCGTTGGTGAGGTATCGGGTAAGTTTGTCATACCCGATGACGAGCGGCTGGATGATCTCTATATTCCCCAAAAGAAATTAAATGGCGCAAAGGGTGGCCAGAAGGTCGTTGTGACATTGACAAAACGCGCCCAGAGCGGACAAAGCGCCGAGGGAAAGGTTGTCGAGATACTGGGGAAAGCGGGTGTCAGCAGTGTGGAGATGCAAAGTTATATCAGACGGTTTGGCCTGCCGGAGTCATTTCCCGAGGATGTTGAATATGAGGCGAGAACAGCATCGGAAAGGAAAACAAACCTGAAAAACAGGGAGGATTTTCGCAAACAGAGTATTTATACGATTGACGGAGAAAGCGCAAAAGACTTGGATGATGCCGTCTCGGTAAAAAAGCTTAAGGCCGGCTATGAGCTTGGCGTGCATATCGCGGACGTCACGCATTATGTGGCGGAAGGCACGGCGCTTGACAAGGAAGCGTTTAAAAGAGGCACCAGCGTGTATCTTGCAGACAGGGTGATACCGATGCTGCCGGAGCCGTTGTCAAACGGCGCCTGCTCGCTGACCGAAGGTAAAGAACGGCTGGCGCTGTCGTGCATCATGGACATAGACGAGAACGGCAAAATCCAGAAATCTCGGATTGTGGAAAGCGTAATCAGGTCACGGCACAGGATGACATATACAGACGTTAACACGATCTTTGAGGGGAAAGACAAAAAGCTGATCAAAAAATATAAAGATATACATGGCGATTTGCTGGAGATGAAGAAACTGGCGGAGCTGCTGCGCCGCCGCCGCGAAGAAAAGGGCAGCATTGATTTTGAGCTTGAAGAGACGGCGTTTGAGTATGACGAGCATGGCGGGGTCATCGATGTCAGGCCGCGCCAGAGAGGCGACGCCGAAAAATTGATTGAGGAATTTATGCTTGCGGCTAACAGAGCAGTAGCCGAAACATACTTTTGGCGCAAAATACCGTTTGTCTACCGCGTGCACGAGCAGCCGGACGATGAAAAAATAAAGGTATTTGCGGCGTTTTACGCAAACTTTGGCCATATCAAGGGCAGGGTGGACAATATCCATCCAAAAGTGCTGCAAAACATCTTAAAAGATATCAAAGGCCTGCCGCATGAGAATATCGTGAATCAGATCATGCTCCGGTCGCTCAAGAAAGCGGAGTATTCTGCCGGGTGCAAAGGCCATTTCGGCTTGAGTTTTTCATACTATTGCCATTTTACGTCGCCGATCAGACGGTATCCGGATCTTGCCGTGCATCGCATCATCAAACATGATATAGGAGGCACACTGACACCGAGATATCTCGGCACGCTTGAGGAAAAAGTCGACGATATCGCGAGAAACTCGAGTTTGAGAGAGCGGGCTGCGATGGAAGCGGAACGCGCCGTAGACGACATGAAAAAGGCCGAATATATGAAGGGCAAGGAAGGGAAAACATACGACGGGATCGTCAGCGGCGTACTTAAAAATGTGATTTTTGTGGAGCTTGACAATACGGTTGAGGGTGTGATACCATTATCATCCCTACAGGATGATTACTATGTTTACTATGAAAAACTGTACTGCGTGATCGGTGAGCGCACGCGGCGCAAAGTGAGCCTTGGCGACGAGATGCGCATACGCGTCAAAAGCGTCAGCGTCTATCCGCCGCGAATTGAGTTCGAGCCTGCATAAAAGGGAGTGGTTTTTTGAACGAAGGAATTAAAATATTGATCAAAAACAAAAAAGCACGCCACGAATTTTTCATTGAAGAGACTTATGAAGCAGGTGTCGCGCTTGTCGGCAGCGAAGTCAAGTCGATCAGGAGTGCCAAGGCGAACATAAAAGACGCGTTTGTGCGTATTATGGCAGGCGAGGCATATATATATAATATGCACATCAGTCCTTACGAGAAAGGCAGCACATTTAATCAGGATCCCCTGCGCATTAGAAAGCTGCTGCTGCACAAGAAGGAGATCGTCAAGTTGATGTCGCTGGTGGCGCAAAAAGGGCTGACGCTTGTACCGCTTTCAGTCTATTTGAAGAAAGGGCGCGTCAAGATGGAGATTGGCGTCGCGCGGGGCAAAAAGCTCTACGATAAACGTGAGGATTTAAAGCGGCGTGATGCTGATCGCCAAAAGGATATTGCCAGAAAGATGGCAAGGTAATCACGGGGCCTTTAACGAAGGCTCATTGGGGTGGCTAATCACCGGGGTTCCTAACGAGACAGGACGCGTTGGGATGGACATGGGGGCGTATTTGGCTTTCGACGGGGGTTTGCCGGAATTGGATAAGCGGGTCGCAGTCCCGGAATGCTGCGTTAAAAAGCCGGAACTTAAATTTAGTTGCAGATAATACTGAACTAGCTTACGCTGCCTAAGGCAGTGTAATGTCTTGCCGGTGTCTCCCTAAACGCCGGGGCCAAGGCATCATTAATTAGGGGAACCGCCTTTGCAAAGCTTTGAGCAAGGGAAGGGATCATGAAGCTACCGCACGTTTGCCTCGCATAGGGGACCTGCAATGCGGGAAATCTAATGCCTATGCTGCACCCGGAGAAAATCCAATGCTGGAACTTTCGGACAGGGGTTCAACTCCCCTCGCCTCCACCATGTAATGTTGACAAAATAGATGCAACGCCGAAAAAGCCCGTAACTACGGGCTTTTTCGGTGCTCTGGGCTGGTTTCCTGCAAAGTGCGTTTCCGTAGATGCAAAACGAGATAACCAGCCTTTTGACAGGATTTGAACCTTGAGTATTGATAAGGCTGAGGTTAAGTCAATAAAATGGTCTAAACTTTTTACTTCTTGTTGGGTGCTGTAATTTACGTATTGCCTTTGCTTCGATTTGCCGAATTCGCTCTCTTGTAACGCCATATACTTTTCCTACTTGCTCAAGCGTATGTTCACTTGTGTCGAATAGCCCAAAACGAAGCTTAATAATCTCTTGTTCTTTTGGTTTAAGAGTTTCTAATACTTGATGTATATTAACCGTTAGTTCTCGACCATAAAGATCGTCAAAATACTTCCCCATACAGTTCCCATGATCGGAAAGAGCCTCTGGGTTATCTTCGCAAAGGACTTCAATGCTGAGATATTCGTTATAATAACGAAGATAGAATTTAGCATTCACCTCATCGCACTCAAGTTCCTTCATAATTTCATCAATAAGATTTTCACAATAATCATCGGCATTACACAGATCGCAATCATGTGCATGAACAATATCCCAAATACTAAAGAGTTTTTCACGTAGATGTACTGGAATATAGATTGTTGGATTAATGGTAAATGAGGTTTCTCGCATAATGTTTTGACGGACCCACCAAGGAAAATATATAGGAAAAACGTCTTGTCGACCAATCTCATATTTATCAATAGCAGTCATAAGGCCCATGCAACCCTCTTGGAGTGTGTCAGCCAGAGGTAATGCAAGCTTTTTGTGAAAAAACAATGCAATCTTTACGACTGTTCGCAGATACATCTCAATAAGGCGTTGTAGGGCATATTTATTACCTCCTTTTACTTGTGGCATCAGATTCCGCCATTCTCTGTGTTGAGGCGGCTTTATCTGCCTGAGTTGCTCAATGAAAGGAGTAAGGCTCTCGTCAATAGATATAACCTCCTCAAATATCTGCTCATAATCTAATTTGCTCCGATCATAGTTCTCGTCACCATTTTCATCATAATAAGCTTCAGGATCATTACAGATGATTACACCCATTGACAGAAGCTGATCGCATATACGATCTATTTCATGAAGTGGGATACCAGCGTCAACCAGCGTACTAAAAACAGTATCTTCTGCGATATAGCCTTCTGCTTGGTAGACCCTATACAGCTCATGGATAATGCTTTTATGAGCGGTTTGATTTATCATGTCTTAACTTCTCGCCAATTTACATAAATCAAGGATACTATCCGCACTGATAGCCTGATTATAACGTTCGTCAAACTCCTCCATAAAATTATAGAGGTTTTTTAAGTAGTCACCCTCGGAACCAATATTGGAAATTAACTTTTCATACAAAATTTCGACGCCTCCACGGACATACTCTTCAAACAATGCCTCATCCGGTTGAGCTGTTTCGCTTCCATAATACCGAAATGCCTTATTGATTCGCTCATCAAGATTTGGTTCATGCTCCTTATCAAGTAGCATAATGAGACGGTAGTTAAACTGGAGATTTGGTTGCTCATTGATAAGCTGTTGCGGGAATATTTTCGTATCTTTG
>JAQTSP010000115.1 GCA_028711205.1 Eubacteriales bacterium
ATCATCTCAAGCACGTCAAACGCCTCGCCGTACTGAACACGCATGTATTTGGCCAGCTGTATGCCGATGCCGTGATGCTCGTTTAACACACCGCCGTTTTCAAGCACTGCTTTAAGGCCGGCTTCCAATATGCGGTTATTGAGTTCAAACCCTTCCTGCGGATCTTCGGGCGGGTTTTCGATAATAAAATTTGGATAAACAGAAGCGCCCCAGTCGTACCAGTGTGAAAAATGCGCAATGTATTTGACGCCCCATTCTTTGAACCCCTCTTCGACGGCTTTCTTCATGCCGCGGTAGACGTTTTCGATGTCCTTGTGCAGTGCGCACGAATCGATGACACCATAAAGGCTGCGCGATGATTCGAGTGTGTAGGGCGGATAGTAGAAATTGAAGCGCTTTTTCCACCATGTCCAGCCCGGTTCCTCGCCGAGATCCTGCGCACCGTTGTCAAAGCACATCCTGAGCGCGACCTTCTGTTCGGCTGCAACGATCTCTTCAAACCCCTCAAAGCCAAGCACCATGTAGCCACCGCCGTCGATATCGGTGCCAAGCACCTTCTTGACCATTTCCTTCGTGTCGTTCTCATCGTATATCCTGACAACGGCCGGCTTTATTCCGCTGACCATGATCGTTCTTGCAGACTCAAGCGCCGAATGCAGGCTGTCAAAAAGCAGCGCACGGAACGACATCTTTTCGGGCAGACGGTTGATCTTCAGCGTGGCCTGTGTAATGATGCCGTATATACCTTCTGCGCCGAGGAACAGCTTTTCATAGCTCGGTCCCGTCGAATGGACGGGCACGGGCAGGCTGCTGACGATCTTGCCTGTCGGAAGAACAGCCTCGAGACTCAACAGCATATTCTCAATTTTTCCGTATTTACTCGAAAAATGCCCCGAACCGCGGCAGGAGAGAAACCCGCCGAGTGAAGAACAGTACATCGACGCCGGAAAATGATTCAGCGTATATCCTCTGTCGTTCAGGTATGTTTCGAGATCGACCTGCATTATGCCCGCCTGTGCAGTCACGTTGTAGCTTATCTCGTCAAGATCGATGATCTTGTTCATGTGCTTTTTCATATCGATGACAATGCCGCCGTCAATCGCCAGCACACCGCCCAGTCCGCCGGCTCCCGCACCTCTTGGTACGATCGGTATGCTGTTTCTGTTCGCGAATTTGACGACCTCGGATATCTGCTCCGTTGTCTTAGGAAATACGATCACGTCCGGCCGCGGCGGAACACACCCCTTATCGACCCACATTCTGGCCGGCCACCATACGTCGAGAGAATACGCATCAAGATCGCAGTCAAGATCTGTGATATTGTCTTTCCCGACGATTGATATAAGCTCGTCGGCCATTAAGTATTGCTTAAACGTTTTGTCCAATGTTGTCTCCTACCTTTCTCCGATGACGACTTTCCATTCTTTTTCAAAACCCAGCTGATCACATATTTCATGCAGCACCTCAAGGTTCTTCCATTCATCATAAAGGCTCGGCCGCGGTATAATGCGCGAATGCACCGCCTCACAGAACGTCTTGATGTTCTGTACATATCCGTCAAGTATATGTGTCATATTAACGCTGAGCGGCGCCCAGTCGCTCTCCCAAACCTGAGAATCGTTCTCTTTGTAATAAATCACTTTTCGGGCGTTTTCGACAATAACACCGCCCATCGGCGCCACAACCTCAAGTCTCTCGCAAAAATATCCGCGGTTTCCCTCGGTACCCCAGTTGGCCGTTCCGACAATACCGTTCTCAAACGTGCACGCCAGTGCGACTGCGCACCTGTTATCGCCGATACGCTTGCCCATCGCTTTCATTTCGGCAATATCACCGCCGAACGCTCTGAATATGTCGACCGCGTGGCTGTGCCATTCAAGCAGACATGTCAGAAAAGTCTCGTACGGATATCCATGTGCCTTGGCTTCGATCATCATCACCTCGCCGAAATCAGGCTGTTTGATGATATCCATCGCCTTACGGTATGCGATCGATCCCCTCTTTTGATGATCCACCATAACGATACGTTTAAGCTCCTTCGACATTTCCCAGAGTTCTTTTGAATCCTCCGGATATATGCTTGCCGGCTTTTCGACAAATACATCGACACCGGCATTCATACAGTCACGAACGACTTTTGGATGTGCCTTTGCATTGATGCAAACAACGACGCCATCAAGCTCTTCTTCTTTCAGCATATCGCCATAGTCCGTGTACGTTTTAGCAAAACCAAAACGCTGCGCGACAAATTTGGCCCGGTCGCCGTCAAGGTCGCACACGGCAGCGCGTTCAATAAAATCGAGATAATTCAAACTTGGAAAAAGCATATTGGACGCGTGTGTCCCTGCCCCAATGAATGCAAGACGCGTTTTTGGTACGTCTACGTTCCAATCCTTTGAATCAACCTTGTTTTTCATATTCCCCTCCTTATATTTTGTCATCATAATTTCTATATTTGGAATTTATATTTCAATATTTAAATTTTTGATTCTTTTATATATTCTACACCAACTTTAAAAATCCTTTATATTTTTTATTATTTAATTATTGTTTTTATATATTGAAACTTTTTATTTTATTTTAACAAGTTTTTGTTATATTGTTTCATTATTTGATATTTCTTTTTTATTTGTAAGCATTTTAACTTTTTATTCTAATACCGTATATGTTTTATATATTGAAACTTAATTTTATCTTGACAACATATTGTATTGCTAATATACTTAAACGTAAAGTATATACGGACACAATAAATAGATACATTAATTGGTTAAATTACTATATATTGTGTTACTAATTACTGATATTTGTTATTTTAACGATAAATCGGGGGCAAAAAATGAGCAAGACACTTAACGAAGCCATTAAAATACTTGATACGCTCAGAGAGCACAGCCAGTTGACACTGACACAGATTGCCGGTGTAACCAATATGAATAAAAGCTCCGTCTATCGCCTGCTGACTGCGCTGATCGACAACGAGCTGGTTGATAAAGACAAAAACACAAAGATGTACCGTCTCGGGCTCGGATTATTGAGATATGCGCCGACGCTGTTAAACAGCAAGAACCTCGTGCGCATCGCAAGGCCGTTTCTGGCCAAGCTCGTATCCGAAACCAATGAAAGCGCGCAGCTCTGCACGATCACGCACAGAAACACGATCATCACCATTGACGCACAAAACAGCCGCGGCTACATTAACCTGTCTGCCAACATCGGCACCGAGGATCCCTTGCACTGCACCGCGGTCGGCAAGGCGTATCTCGCATACCTCTCGGATAATCAGCGCGATATGATCATCGACGAAATCGAACTTAAGCGTTTTACAAAAAATACGATCACCACAAAAAAAGACCTGATTGCAGAACTGAACGTTATACACGGGCAGGGCTATGCCATCGACAACGAGGAGATCATCGAGGGCATCAGATGCTTTGCCTCACCGATACTTGACGAGAGTGGCAATCCAATTGCCGTTATCGGCATCACGGGGCCTGCGAATCGCATTCTTGAGAGCGAAACCGAGAAATATGTAAACGCAGTCAAAAATATCGCGTCACAGCTTTCAAGCAAGCTTTGCGGCGATTGAATGTCGAAAATTTTAATATGCACGCTCTTGTGTACAATCGATACTTATTCTTAACCGTTTTTTGTAAAACAAACCATAGGGATATTCAGGGAAGAACTTAATTATATATTTTTCATCTTTAGTAAAATTTTAATCTGTTAAATAGGCGCGTTCTACAGATTGTAAAAATGCACTTAATATACACGTATATAAAAATCAATACCATCCTGATACCACACCAAGTCTTATGATATAAATATATGCCTGAGTTGATGAAGTAGGCATTCCCTATCCTTTTAGTATATCTCAAATTGTTTCTTGAGTATCAAAATGGTGTCAATATCTTATAAAGCGTTTTTAAGTGTTCAACCTTAAGCTTTTTGTCAACCTCCCTAAACTGCACGTCTTGCAATCCCCTGCCGACATGCGGAAGGAGAGTCATGTTTTATCTTTTTTATTGCTTTGTCCGTAATATGCGTTTGCTCCGTGCTTGCGATAATAGTGTTTATCCATCAGTGCTTTTGACGCCTCGCCCGCCTTCGGATTGAGGAGTACGCCCATAATATACATCGCAGCCACTTCCTCCAGTACTACCGCATTCTCAACAGCCTTGCTCGCGCTGGCTCCCCACGTAAAGGGGCCATGCTTACACACCAGAACGCCGGGAGTAGCCTGGTCATCCAGCCCTCCTTTTTGGAACGTTTCCACGATGACCTTGCCGGTATTCAGCTCATAATCACCGGCGATCTCTTCCTCTGTCAGATGCCGGGTACAGGGTACGCTTCCATAGAAATTATCCGCATGAGTCGTTCCCATGCACGGAATGGCTTTCTCCGCCTGGGCGCATATCGTCGCATAGCGAGAATGGGTATGTACGATACCGCAAATACCCGGAAAGCGCCTGTATAGCTCCAGGTGCGTATGCAAATCCGAGGACGGCTGAAGATCCCCCTGGATGGTCTTCCCCTCAATATCCGTTATAACAATATCTTCAGGGCGCATCTCTTTATACTGTACGCCGCTCGGCTTTATAGCGACGATACCCTCGTCCTTATCGTATCGGGAGACATTTCCCCACGTTAGAATTATAAGGCCATTCTTCAGCAAAAGCAGATTCGCCTCATATACCTCTCTCTTCAGTTCCTTAAACATAGCGCCTCCCTGCTACAGCTCCTGTATATATTTCCATACGTCATCTAAAGCTTCTATAAGCTTAAGATAAATGCGGTATCTTGCTCTGTAAAGATCCGCCGTCTGCTTGTTCGGCTCGACAAAATTGGATACCCTGCACATATCTTTGACGGCATCCTCCGCCGACGCATACCTGCCTGTTGCTACAGCACAGGCTATCGCGCATCCGAATGCTCCCGACTCGTTTACGTCTATGATCTCTATTGGCGTCTCCAGGATATCTGCAAACATCTGCACCCAGACCCCGGAGTGTGTCACCCCGCCCGCCAGCCTTATGCTCTTTGGCGGCAGTTCACGGGTGTTCAGAAGCTTATCATAATGGTATTTATGCGAAAAGACAACCCCTTCATATATGCTACGGGCAAGATGCGCGCGGGTGTGGAAATTGCTCATCCCTATAAATGCAGCCTTTGCGTTTGGGTTCACATTACTCGCCATCAAGAAAGGCAGAAATATGGGGCAGAATTCATCCGGCGGTATCTGCTCTACCCAGTCGTTCATCACGTCATAAATGCTCTTTCCCTCTTCGCGGCACTTTTCTATAAGCTCGGGCAGCAGACGCTGGATAAACCACTCGCAATTTCCCGCAGATGTGGGACTGCACTCCTCTATCAGATAGTACCCTGGCAGGCAGTAGAGAGAATTCATGAGCACGCTTCCATCCAGCACCGGTTCTTTTCTTATATACTCGTTGATGCTCCACGTTCCGGCTATCATGCACACATGCTCCTCATCTACCGTGCTAACGGCCAATGCGCACGCATCGATATCAAACATTCCACCGGCGACGGGCGTTCCCGCGGCTAGCCCTGTTTTACGCGAAACCTCTTCTGTGATATATCCGCATATCTCCATGGAAAGGCATATAGGCGGCAGTGCATCCCATATCTCGGATATCCCAAAAAGCGCGAGTATGCGTTTATCGTATTTCCCCGTGTGCAGATTCAGAAAATTCGCTCCCGAATAATCCGTGATTTCGGCCCAGGCTTCCCCTGTTAGCCGAAAGCGGACGTAATCCTTACACTCAAATGCCCATTCAATCTTTTCGAGCGTACCAGGCTCGTTATCCTTCAGCCAGGCCAAAAGAGATACCGGCTGGCAGGAAAGGATATGCTGGCAGGTCAACTCAAATACTTTCTGCTCTGTACCGTCCTCCCGCCATTTTATAGGATATTCCCATGCCCGGTTGTCTGTCGAAATGATACCGTTGCGTACCGGCCTGCCATCCTTCCCCCACAAATACAGTCCTTTGCCATGCCCACAGCAAGCGATCCCCAGGATATCGCCGGGATCGGCCTTTGTTTTATCCAGCAAATCACGTATGACCCTGCAGTTTGCCTCCCACATCTCCTCCATATCCCTCTCGGTAAATCCGGGACGCAGGGTAAGCATATCCGTCGCGACCGAGCTTACGCCGATCTCCCTGCCATCCTGGGAAAACAGCGCCGCTTTTGTCGTGGTTCCTCCGTTATCCAATCCCAAATAAAATTTCATTACTGGCCTACCGCTTCCTCAAAGCATTGCTCTATATAGCTTTTTGCCGTCTTTATCTGCGTATCCTCATCGTACATCTCATCGAACCATATTTCCTGCATATACGGGCCAACATAACCCATCTCCTCAAGTATTTTAAAGCAATATACAAAATCCACACAACCCGCGCCAAAGGGCACGCATTTAAACTTACCCGGAAAATCCTCCGTGACGCGCAGGGTATCCTTAAGATGTATGGCGACCGTCTTGGGAAGCCCCAATTTCAGTTCTTTATACACATCGTTTCCCCATGCCGTCAGATTACCCAGATCCGGATAGACGGTTAACCAGGGAGAGGAGATAAGATTGCTATAGGTATAAAATTTTGATATGGAGTTCATGAACTCCGTATCCATGATCTCCATGGAAAGCATCACCTGTGCCCGTTCCGCCCTCTTGCACGACCAGCGCAGCCCTTCTAAAAAAGCGTTTCTTGTCTGCTCTGAGGACTGTTCGTAATATACATCGTAACCGGCCAGCTGTATGACGCGTACACCTGTATTTACCGAGAAATCTATCGCCCTCTGTATGATGTCATAGGCCGTTTTCCGCGTTTTTTTATCCTGACTGCCAAACGGGAATCTGCGGTGCGCGCTCAGGCACATCGAACGTACCGGTACCCCTGTCTGGCGTATCGCATCGCGAATCTCCATTTCTTTTTTTGCCTCCCAAAGCCGCTCAATCCGTTCGTCCTTTTCGTCGATGCATATTTCTAAATAGTCATATCCCAGTTTTCTTGCCTTCTCCAAGCGCTGCTCCCATGAATGGTTAACGGCTAACGCCTTTTCATATAGACCAAATGCATGTTCCCCGAGCATCTTAACCTCCTATAGCCTTTTCATTTCAATGCATTACCGCCATTTCTGCTTTGCGTACACTATCATAACCAGCCTCATGCCCCATATGCCCAAATAGCGGCATCCCCGATTTTCAGTATATCATATAACGGCTATTTATCAAATGTGATTGCCACCTTGAAATCGCCGTGCTAACCCGTGTCAGAATCAACTGCCTTTTCCCACTCTTCTATTGAGACCATCCGTAAGACAACCCTATTCATAGCAAAGTTCCCGTTGGCGATGTTATCTATCACAAACGGGAAACAACAGGGGCTCATATGCGAACCCAGAACGACCAGCTTTTTTCTCTTACCATTCTTGTTAACGGTTTTAAAAATCTGATTTTATTACGTCTGTTAAACGCTCACTGTTTTTAGTATTTTCTCGAGCGCCGCGTTTGGTGCGCCCTCTCTCAGCATCGGTGCAAAAAGATCGCCCATATGCTCAAGCCGCTGTGCCGCGTTAAGAAGATGAAAGTCGCAGGGGCTAACGCCATTTTTCAGCTCGTCCCACGTCACAGGCATCGACACCGCGCCACACTTCACCGCGCGGGGCGAATATACCGACACGATGCTTTTGCCCGGCGCCATCTGCAGAAAGTCAAAATAGAGTTTCATCCCTCGCTTTTTGACCTGCCGTGCTATCGTCATCATACCCGGGAACTTCTCGGCAAAGTACCTGCCGATAAAGGCGTTGATAACGCGCCCTTGTTCAAACGTCATTATTCTTGCCGGTATATAGACCTGTA
>JAQTSP010000116.1 GCA_028711205.1 Eubacteriales bacterium
TCGAAGCAGCAGCTGCCCGATGAACGAACCCATATGGCGGATATCGATGCCCTTTTGTTTTGGAGAACGCAGATGATAGGCGATGCTCATCTGACGCGCCTCATGGAGCAGCAGTACAAGGTACCTGAAGCAAAGCATGATGGTCACGACCAGCACTTTGGGGACCCTGAATCTGCGCAGCTGGGAGAAAATATCGATCGAAGGCGTTGTGGCGGCCAGTATCATGACGGCGCCCACGCAAAGCATGGTTTTTAAGATCAGCACGATACACGATATGACGCCGGCCGATATCCCGACGCCAAAAAGCGTCAGTACGATCTGGCGGTCGAAGATGATGTTGGAAATGCCGGCAAAAACGACGAACGGCAAAGCAAGGAGCAGCCGTTTCATCAAGGGCTCCAGCCGTATGCCGGCAAGGGATATTACAACGGCGGGATAAAAGAAAAAAATACACAGCGAAGAGACCGCATATCTGGGCGAAGAAATGACAACGGCCACATAAACGAAAGTCAGTATCAGTTTCAGTCCCGGATGCATGGCGTGAAACGCCGAGCGCTCGGCCGCCATCTCCTCCAGTGTGAAAAAACCATGGATTGTACTGTCAATTTTGTTCAAAGGCTACAGCTCCCAAACAGTATTCTGGGCAGGTCATGAGGCCTGGTTTTTCCTGCGCTTTTCCCTCGCAATGATGAGCGCCGCGCCGCCTGCAAGCACGATCGTCATTGCGCCGCCAACCAGCCCGGCCACTGTCGTCCCGGCGGCGCTGTCGCTGCCCGTGAAGGCATAATCCGGCATGAACGCCGTGCTGTCCTGGACGGACTGTGCGCTTTCGTACACCTCTCCTTGGGCTTCAAGCTCCGCGCTGCCTGTGACGCCTTCAACAGACCATTCCAGGCCGTCGGGATAGGACGAGGCAAACAGCGACAGCCCGCCGCCCACAAGCACCGTGGCGACGGCGAGAAAAGCCAAAACCTTCTTGAGCGATACGGTTTTTGGCAGCGGTGTTTTTGTTTCGGCGCTTTTTAGAAGCTCGGGCCGTGCCTTATAGACGAAGATCAGCACGGCGGCCGTGATCAACCCTTCTGCCGCGCCGATCGCAAGGTGTATCGGCTGCATCAGCAGTACAAATGTGCCGAAAGGAAGCGCTGTGACGCCTGAAAAAAGCGTCTCCAGCACGACGCTGAAAGCGCCCAGCTGCAGCCCGACGATCGTGGAGATCAGCGACGCGGCAATAATCCGTGGCACGCTCCAGCCTTTCTTTATAATCGGCTTGAATATGAGCGGATAGACGATCAAACACACGACAACGCCCATATTGAACACGTTGCACCCGAGCGCAAGCAATCCGCCGTCCGCAAAGAACAACGCCTGTATCAGCAGCACGGCGGTGACGGACAACAGCGACGGGTAGGAACCAAGCAAAGCCGCGAGCAGTATACCGCCGCCGATATGTCCGCTCGATCCGGTTCCGGGAATCGTAAAGTTGATCATCTGCGCCGCGAATACAAACGCGCTCATAATACCCATAATAGGGACTTTTTTTTCATCGATCAAAGTCTCTTTTTTGCTCTTTATAACAGAGTAAGCGACCGCAACGCCGCTCGCCGCGATCATGATTCCACCCACGGTTGGTGAAACCAGCGCATCAGCCATATGCACGTATGGTACCTCCTGCCAAGTCATTTGATAATCGGGTTCTCACAATCATGCCATAAAAAAAGACATGATGCTCATTCTTGAGCAAAAATGCCTTCGTGACATAAAAAACATGCTTTATACGCAACAGAACCCGAGTATCTTCGCGATATCCCTAAAAGCAGCTTCGTACTGCGAATTAAGCATAGCATTTTTTTCTGCATGCGTCAATAAAAACAATCGAACAACTTGATTTAACAGCAAATATATGTGCCTATTATGCAGCACACAGCCAAAAGCGGTGAAGTGGCGAAAAAGAACACAATTCCATTAAAAGAATAGAATATGAGTATAGTGGTTAGCGATGACTGCAAATTATTAGGAGGCGTTATATATATGGCAGAAGTGAGAATTCCGTTTTGCGCAACGGCGGAACTTGGAGCGCCATTTATGCTGGATGAGGGATATGCCAATCCAAACGGCGTAAAGAGCGTTTTTTTTGACAAAAGCGGACTGAAGATAATGGCAGTACACGAGGCGGTCGAGGTGCCCGATATCGGGACTGTGCAGATGTGTGTGTTCCATGTAACGGGTACGATACCGTACATCTGCTGTGCTTTTCCGGTGATACAAAGCGCCGCGGGATATGACGTGCAGGAGAACAGCGCGAAATTCAATGCCCAGACAGGCACCACGGCGTCCGACTGCGCGGCGACGGATACCGACACGCCATTGGGATGGATATCGGCCGTTGGGTGCGTGGATGTCGACCAGTCGATCGGTGCGAGCTGTTCGCTGGACGATGCGCCGGCGATAGTGAACGTAACGGTGGATAACCTCGCGGTGGCAAACAACCTGACATCGGCGATGGCGCCGGTTTGTCCGGATGCGGCCGTGCCCTGCGGTGAGGAGGAAAAGAGAGTCGTCAAATGGCGGGGCTGTTTTGTCATTACCACCAGCAACGAATAAATATCATTAAAAAACGGCGAACCGTATCCGCGGCAGATATGGTTCGTTTTTTTCAGGGCTTCCCGGCGACAGCAGTGCCGTCGGCGTGGTTATGATGAAACCGGGCTGAGCGGTTCGTTTGAGAGTTGATTTTTATACTTGTGCCGCTCATAGGCAAGCAGACAGAGCGCCAGTACGACAGCGAGCGCTTCGCCGACTGTCATGGACATCCATACGCCAGCAAGCTGCAATAAAGGCGGCAGCGACAGGAGGGCGATCAACGAAAACCCCTGGCGGCTCAGGCTTAAAGCAAGCGCTTTTGTGCTTTGTGTGGTCGACTGAAGGTATGCGGTCGTCAGTATACTGATGGGCAACAGCGGAAAACCGGCCGCCTGAATACGAAGCCCTGCCGCGCAAACAGCCATGGTGGGCGATTCGGGATCAATGAACATCGATGCCGCCACTTCAGGGAAGATTTCCATTAGGCAGCACATCGCCACGGCAAACACAGCGCCAAACCCGATACCCGTCCACAGTGTTTTTATAACGCGCTTTCGCTGGCGCATGCCGTGGTTATATCCCATGATGGGGCCGATGCCCTGCTGTATTCCGAGTATCGGCATCAACACCAGCGTGACCAGGCTGTGGATGGCGCTCATCGACGTGATGGCGGCGTCACCGCCATATGCGGCAAGAGCGATGTTCGAAAAGGACGCCGATATGCTTGTGCCAAGATTGATGAAGAAACTTGGCAGGCCGATCGAACAGATCTGGCGAACGGTAGAGAGCTTCAGTCTCAGATTGGCGATGCGCAGCTTCAATATGCTCTTTTTGGAAATAAAGAAATAGAAGACAAGTATCGAGAATCCGGAGACCTGGCCGATCACTGTCGCGATTGCGGCGCCGCCAACGCCCATGCCGAGCGGACCGATAAAGATATAATCAAGAACGATGTTGATAAACGCCGATATAAGCTGGCTGAGCATCGCTAAAAAAGGCTTGCCTTCGCTGCGCGCAAGCGATGCCATCGAAAATGAGCTCAGCTGAAAGAATGTGCCGATAAAAATAATCTGCATATACTCTTGCGCATACGGCAGTACACTTTCGGTCGCGCCCACAAGCTGCAGAAGCGACGGCAGAAAAAGCTCTCCTAATGTCACCATCACGGCGCTGCTTATCGTGCTCAGCATGAACAGGTTTGCAAAAACCTTGTTGGCCTGATCGAAATCGCGCTCGCCGAATTTGATGGATATCAGCATTGATCCGCCCACGCCGAACAAAGCGCTTATCGCGAATGTAAACATCATCAGCGGAAAAGCGATGCTTAAACCGCCCAGCGCGTCTTCGCCCACAAACTGTCCGACGAATATGCGGTCCACGATATTATAGATCGCGTTGACAGACATCGCAATGATGGACGGAATAGAAAACTTGATGACCAGTTTTAAGATCGGGTCGGTCCCCAGCTGTTTTGTATGATCCAAAAAAACACCTCAAAAAATGACTGTATGTGCCAGTATACACAAACGGCTTTTTTTTGTCAATATATTTTGAAATCGAACTATTTGACGTATTAACATTCTTTTGTTATGATCAAATTAAAAGGAGTGATTTTATGGCGTCATTCGGTGATACGGAGCTTTCGATGCTGTTCTCTTTTCCGGGTAAATATGGCAAGGTTTTTTTTGAGCATGTATATAAAACGATACAGCAGCAGACGGGCATCAAAAAAACACAGCTCAAAACGCTGATCTTTGCGCATATCCACGGCGGCGGGTATATGAGCGACTATGCCGAATGGCTGGGCATCGAAAACAGCTCGTTCACCACGGTTGCCGACCATCTGATATCGCTTGGATATCTTAAAAAAACGGCCGGCGCGGACGACCGCCGCAAGTCGTTCCTGTGCCTGACGGAAAAGGGACTTGAGTTTGCCGACAGATCAAAAGAAATGCACAAACAGCTCTTTACCGAGCAGATAAAAAAGCTTCCCCAAAAAGAGCAGGAGGCGTTTTTTTCTCATCTTAGCGCGCTGCACAGACTGCTTGACAGGCTGGACAGCGAGAGCTGATAAAAAACTCAATCAAAACAGGAATCAGCAGCGAAACAGCATTACCAACGGCCGCGCCGGCCGTTTTTGCTGTGATTAATATGTTCATTGCCCACGATATTTTGGCATGAAATAAGCAGAATATAATGGGCAGGCCTGTAAATAATAGAGGTAGATGACAACAAAAAAAGGAGGCGTTTTATGGCAAAGGCAGGCATGCGCCGTCCGGATCCCGGCGATCCGCACGGTACCGAAAGCAATAAAAAACAAAAGTTTAACAAAAACACGCGTCCGCCTGTATCTGAGTTCAAAGCAAAAGCGGGCGGCAAAAAGACGGATAGAAACAGATAGATGTATCGGAACTGATATATCGACAATGCCCGGGGAATAGCCCGGGTTTTTTGTTTTTCACGGGCTGCCAGACACTTTTTCCGGTCAATACTAATAGACTGTAATGTAATAACAACGATTTCTTAAGGAGCCAAATAATGAACGGTTTTTTCGGCAACAGTTTTTGCGGCTTTGGCAACGGATGCCCGCAAAGACCGCGCGTGATTCCGGGGCCTCCGGGACCACCCGGCCCTCCGGGGCCGCAGGGCGAAACGGGTGCGGCGGGCGGCCTGAACGCGTACGGGTGTGTCTATCATACAGGGACGCAGGATGTGACCGTGACGCTGCCGGGAGAGGTGGCGCCCGTTATATTCAGCGACAACGCATTATTGAGCGGCGGAATAACGCACGAAACGGGCGCGGCGGAGATCACCGTTGTCGAAGCGGGCGATTATGAAATCGCCTTTACGCTGTATTTTACCGCGTCGGTTTCAGCGTTCGCCACATTCGCGATACAGGCGGGCGGCGAGTCTCTGCCCGGCGGTGTGTTCAGCCGTATGCTTGACACCGGTTATCAGGCGCTGTCTGGACGCACGATGGCGGCGCTCGGTGCGGGCATCAGCGTCCGCCTGGTTATGATATCGGCCATTCCGCTCGGCATCACGCTGACAGGAACGGATGTGACGGCCACTCTCTGCATCAAAAAACTGAACTGACAATCATTATTTTCTTGGCCGCCGGCGTTTTTTTGGCGCATCTTTTTGTTTGTCACAAAAATGACACATTGAACCTGTAGTATATGCCTATCAAACAAAAAAGGGGAGATGTCATATGAATAAAAAGAGATTACTGATCATTTCGATTGTGGTCGTCGCCGTGATGGCTGTCGGTATCGGTACGGCGCTTGCGCTTGACGCAGTCAGCACAGCGGATGTCAATGCAAACGGAAATACGTCGGGCGAAACCGTTCGGATCCAGGCGGGAAACGCAGAGAGCAATGGATTAAACGGCGACTGCGACGGCACATGCGACGACGGCGACGGCGACGGCACGTGTGACGGAGAGGCGCTTGCGCCGGCGGACGGCACAGGCAACCAGTACGGTATTGGCAGCGCGAACGGTAACGGTGACGGCATATGCGACGGCGATTGTGACGGCATGGCGCCGGCCGATGGTACCGGAGCACGGTGCGGCAGAAACAGATAAAAATGCCGGGAGAAGAAGGGAGGCCATAACAGTTTATGGCTTTCTTCTGTTTGTGTTATAATGGTAAAAAAACAGGGGAGAAAAGCGTTGAGCGGACTGCGCATACTGGTCGCGGAAGACGACGAAAACATCAAAAACCTGATCGTAAGGTATCTTGAAAAAGAAGGCTTTACCGTGCTGGCGGTATCGGATGGAGAGCGGGCGGTCGATGCCTGGTTTGAGATGCCCGTTGATCTCGCGGTGCTCGATGTGATGATGCCGAAGATTG
This sequence comes from Eubacteriales bacterium, assembly GCA_028711205.1. Lineage (GTDB taxonomy): Bacteria > Bacillota > Clostridia > Christensenellales > SZUA-584 > JAQTSP01. The sequence continues at coordinate 6,438 of JAQTSP010000116.1, forward strand.
ACGGATGGGAAGTGCTTTCAGAGATCCGAAAGGAAAGCGACATTCCGGTCATCATGCTGACGGCGAAACGTGAGGAAGCAGACAGGCTGCAGGGGTTCAGGCTTGGTACGGACGATTACATGACTAAGCCGTTCAGCCCGCGAGAGCTTGTGATGCGCGTCTATGCGCTGCTGAAAAGAAGCGGCAAGCTGTCGCAGAACGCGGTCGTCACGCTACCCGGTATCAGTCTCAACAAGCTGACACGGTCGGTACAGACCGGGAGCGGAGAAACGAAGCTGTCCGCGCGCGAGTTTGAGCTGCTGGTCTATTTTATCGACAACAAAGGCATCGTACTATCGCGGGACAGGCTTCTTGAGCGCATATGGGGATACGATTTCGACGGTGACACGCGCGTGCTCGATACGACGATCAAACGCCTGCGGCAAAAGCTCGGAAGCTGCGGGGCGTGCATCAAAACGCTGCGCGGTACCGGATACATGTTTGAGGTGGATCAATGAGGAAGACGCTGTTTCGCCAGATGATCACCTATATGCTGATATTCTGCGTCGCGCTGTGCGCCGCGGGCTACGCGGTCATCGAGCTGTTTTTTGGCAGCTATTATTACGCGCAGCAGCAGAAAGTGCTGCAAAACAGCATAGCAGAGCTGACGGCGTTATACAACGATGGCAATATTGACGATATGGATACGGCGATCGATTATTACAACAGCGTATACGGCGTATCCGTCCATTTTTACGATACGCAGAGCGGCACGCTTTATGGCGCATCGACGCAGGGGATGGGCATGCAGGGCATATACGCCGCGATGAGCGAAGAGAATATCGGCCGGTGCTTCATGTCCACATCGGGCCAGGGCATGGAGCGCGGCCAGGGGTCTGAGTGGCTTTCATATCTGGCTCAAACGGACGACGGGAACCTGTTTCTCGGCAGGATATCGTATTCATATATGAACTCTGCCGTCGCGATGGTACAGCAATTCCTGCTCTGGTTCGGTATCGCGGCCGCGGCCGCCTTTGTGGTATTCGCCTTCTTCTTCTCACGGAGCATGTCGCGCCCACTGCGTGCGCTGAACGCCATCGCTCACGACATGGGCGAGCTCAATTTCTCGATGCGCTACGCGGGCAAACGCCGTGACGAGATCGGGCAGCTGGGAGCCACACTGAACGCGCTGACGACAAAGCTTGAGAACACGATCACACAGCTAAAGGGCGAACTTTCCAAAGAAAAGACGCTCGAGAAAATGCGCACGCAGTTTACCGCGCAGGTATCGCACGAACTTCAGACGCCGCTATCGGTCATCAAAGGGTATGCCGAGGCGCTGGCCGATAACATGTACGAGGATGAGGAAGCTGTCCGCGTATACGGTATATTATTGAATGAAACGCAGAAGATCAGC
>JAQTSP010000117.1 GCA_028711205.1 Eubacteriales bacterium
AGGATGATCATATATGCGCATATTGCGATGACCGGTTTGATCGCGCTTATCATTATTACAGCCGTTTTGTTAGTGCGCCAGGCCATACCAAAAAAAGCGGCGTATCCGCTTCAATATGTTGCTTTTTTCGCTGTGCTCGCTCTTGGCATCGCGGCAACAGCCATCGACCAGCGCGTCACGACCAATATCACACCATATATCGGGGCGTGTATTATCGCCGGAACAGTCATACTGATCAGACCAATATATTCCCTGCTGATATATCTTTTTTCTTACGCAGCATTCTTCTTTTTGATATCCACGACCATGGGATCATCTGAAATGCTCTGGTCAAACGGTATAAACGGTATGACGGTCACGGCGATCAGTTTTCTGATCTCCGTTATCATGTGGCGGAACAATTATATTCATATCAACCAGCAGCGCCATATAAAAACCCAGCAGACCCAACTGGGAAAAATAAACAAAGAACTTAAAAAGATGGCGTATCTGGATTCGCTGACGGGGCTGCCCAACCGCAGGCATTTTGACCGTATCATCAAAAAAGAAAAGGCGCTGATGATGCGCAAAAGCCACGACTCATGCCTCGTTATGCTGGACATTGATTATTTTAAAAAAGTCAACGATCAGTACGGCCATCCTTCCGGCGACAAACTGCTGACACAGGTCAGCGACCTTTTACTGCAGCACTTGAGAAAGTATGACACGATTTGCAGGCTTGGCGGAGACGAGTTCGTCTTGCTTTTGCCGCAGACAAATTTAAGCGATGCCGCAACAGTCGCGGAGAATCTGAGAACGCTGATTGAATCCAGCGGGTTTTCGATCGGCGGGAACACGGTGCACGTAACCGCAAGCTTTGGTGTCGCGAAGCTGACCGGTACCGACGATTGTCCGCTCGTCAATCAATATATGATAGCCGACCACGCACTTTACCTTGCCAAACAGAGCGGCCGAAACCAGGTGGAAACCTGGAAGCCAAAAGACTTAAAACAACCTTTATATATTTAACGTGAAAGCACGTTTTAAAACACGGATAAAACGTTCAATCTTTCGCATATCCAATACTTATTACCCATACTGAAAAACTGCAAACATGTCACGGCCTTCGTAAAAGCTAGTGTGTAAAATTTTATTTTATTTTTTATTTCTTTTGTGATATTATTTTTAAAAACGGGGAAGGACTTGATATCGAATTGGAAAAAAAATTAACGCTATACGGTTTTAACAATTTGACAAAGACGCTCAGCTTTAATATCTATGACGTCTGTTACGCAGAATCTCAGAAAGATAAGAACGACTATCTGATTTATATAGATGAACAGTACAATTCCGAACGATTAACGAACATACTCCGCACGGTGACCGAAATGATAGGCGCCCATGTCCTCAATATCTCGAAGCAGGATTATGAGCCGCAGGGTGCCAGTGCGACCATACTGATCACCGAGGAAGCGATCGCGACGCATGTGATCGACCCGAGCTGCAACAAAGGCCGTTTCGTGTTTGAAAGCGCGAAGGACAGCGTTGTCGCGCATCTTGACAAAAGCCACGTGACGGTGCACACGTATCCTGAGTTCCATCCCGAGAAAGACATCACAACGTTTCGGGTGGATATCGACGTATCGACATGCGGCAAGATATCGCCGCTTAAGGCGCTTGACTTTCTGATATCGAGCTTTGATTCGGACATCATATCGATCGACTACCGCGTCAGAGGCTTTACGCGCGATGTCAACGGCAACAAGTATTATATCGACCACGAGATCAACTCGATACAAAATTTCATCGATAAAAATACGCTTGAGGAGTATGACGCGATCGATGTTAACGTGTATCAGTCGAACATATTTCATACCAAGATGATGCGCAGAGAGATCGACCTTGGCAACTATCTTTTTAATGCTGACGCGAGCGACTTAAAACCCGAGAAGCGCAGAGAGATCAGGGATAAGCTGTACCGCGAGATGATCGAGATATATTATGGCACGAACATCTATAAGTGACCGCGTGGGCGGCGCGGCGTTTAAAAGCCGGCATGAAAAAACGCCGATCGAGGCCGCGCTCATAGATTATACGCGTCGGCGCGTCGTTCCTTTTGACGTGCCGGGCCATAAACAGGGACGCGGCACACCCGGCCTTGCGGAATTCCTGGGCGAAAAATGCGTGTCCGTCGATGTCAACTCGAGCAAACCTCTCGACAACTTAAGCCATCCGACATCGGTCATCAAAGAGGCCGAAGACCTTGCCGCCGACGCGTTCGGGTGTTCCGGCGCCTTTTTTTTGGTGGGCGGCACGACGGCCTCTGTGCAGGCGATGATACTCTCGTGCTGCGGTGAAGGCGACAGTATCATCATGCCCAGGAACGTGCACAAGAGCGCGATCAATGCGGCCATACTCAGCGGGTGTGTGCCGATCTACGTCAACCCCGGCATCGATACGGCGCTTGGCATACCGCTCGGCATGAAGCTGGAGGATATAGAAAAAGCGATACGTGAAAACCCCGGCGCCAAAGCTGTTTTTGTCAACAACCCGACGTATTACGGCGTATGCTCGGACCTCTCCGGCATCATCGAAGCGGCCCACAGGGCGGGCATGCTGGTGCTCTGTGACGAGGCACACGGCACGCATTTTTATTTTCACGACGACCTGCCGGCCGCCGCGATGCACCTGGGCGCCGACATGGCCGCCGTCAGCGTGCACAAAACGGGCGGGTCGCTGACGCAAAGCTCGATGCTGCTCTACAACGGTGCGCGCTTAAACGCTGACCATCTGCGCGTCGTCATCAACCTGACGCAGACGACGAGTGCGTCGTATCTGCTGCTGTCCTCGCTCGACATCGCGAGAAAAAACCTCGCGCTCAACGGCGAAGCGACGTTTTCAAAGGTGCTCCAGATCGCGGAGTACGCGCGCGGCGAGATCAACGCGATCGGCGGATATTACGCGTTCTCAAGCGAGATCGCGGGGCATGCGGCCGCAGCCGATTTTGACCGCACCAAACTCAGCGTCCATACGCTTGGCCTCGGGCTCGCGGGCTTCGAGGTATACGACATACTGCGCGACGAGTACGGCATACAGATCGAGTTCGGCGACGTCGCGAACTTCCTTGCCATCATCTCGGTCGGCGATTCAAATCTCGCGATCGAACGGCTGGTGGCGGCGCTGGCGGAGATAAAAAGAAGAAAACCGGGCAGGCGCACGGACATGTTTGACCACGAGTATATCTCCCCTGTCGTCAGCATCACGCCGAAACAGGCGTTCTTTGCCAAGAAAAAGAAGGCGGTGCTGCGCGAGAGCGCGGGCGCGGTCAGCGGAGAATTCGTGATGTGTTATCCGCCGGGCATACCTGTCATCGCGCCGGGCGAAGTGATCACGCAAGAAATCATCGACTATATTCTCTACGCCCAAAAAAAAGGCGCGCTGCTGACGGGCACCGAGGACATGGATCTCAGATATATCAATATACTGGATTAACAGAGGTATTATTATGGAACTGTGGTACACGGAACAGCACACCGATTCGGTTCGGTTCTCTATCAAAGTCAAACGCCACCTATTAAGCGAACAGAGCGATTTTCAGCGTATCGACGTGTTTGAGTCGGACGAGTTTGGAAAATTCCTGACACTGGACGGGCTGATGATGGTCACCGAAAAGGACGAGTTCATCTATCACGATATGATCGTGCACGTGCCAATGGCGTCGAATCCGGGCATCAGAAACGTGCTCGTGATCGGTGCGGGCGACGGCGGAACGGTCAGGGAACTGACACGGTACGATTCGGTTGCCCATATCGACATGGTGGAGATCGATAAAAAGGTCGTGGATGTGTGCATCGCCTACCTGCCCCAGCTTTCATGCAGGCTCGGCGACAAGCGCGTGCACATACACTATGAAGACGGCCTCAAGTTCGTACGCCAAAAGCAGAACGCCTACGACCTCATCATCGTCGACTCGACAGACCCGTTCGGGCCCGGCGAAGGGCTTTTTACAAAAGAGTTCTACGGCAGCTGTGTAGGCGCTCTCTCCAATGACGGCATACTCGTCAATCAGCACGAGAGCCCGTATTATCCGGCATATGCGCGCAACATGAAACGCGCACACCGGCGGATCAGGGAGTTCTTCCCCGTTTGCCGCGTGTATCAGGCGCATATCCCGACGTATCCGTCGGGGCACTGGCTTTTCGGCTTTGCGTCGAAATCGATCGACCCGCTTTGCCTTGACGCGGATAAATGGAACGCGCTTGGGCTGAAAACCGGATATTATAACACGGATCTTCACAAGGCGGCGTTTGCGCTGCCAAACTATGTGACAGAGATGCTGGAGAATGCCGACGATGAATCATAACGTTTTTATCGGGTGTGACAAAGAATACAAAGACGCGGGCATCGTGCTTTTCGGCGCGCCGTTTGACGGCACCGCGTCGTTCCGCCCGGGCGCGCGGTTCGCACCGCAGGCAATGCGCCTTTGCAGCGACGGCATCGAGACCTACAGCCCGTATCAGAACAAAGACCTCTCCGACATATCCGTATGCGACATCGGCGATCTTGAGTTTCCGTTCGGTGAACCGCAGGCTGTGCTGGATATTATCGAACAAAAGACGGCCGCCATTGTATCGGATGAAAAACTGCCCGTGATGATTGGCGGCGAGCACCTCGTGTCTCTGGGCGCCGTGCGCGCGCTCGCGCAAAAATATTCCGGTCTGCATGTTATCCATCTTGACGCGCACGCCGACCTCCGGAACGAATATCTCGGACAAAAGCTCTCACACGCGACGGTGATGCGCCGCATCTGGGACATACTGGGCGACGGGCGTATCTTTCAGTACGGCATACGTTCGGGCGACAGGGAAGAAATTTTATGGGGCAGACACCACGTGCATACCCGTATGTTCAACTGCGGCGATATTGAACACGCCGTCAAAAAAACACAGGACATGCCCGTGTATCTCTCGATCGATCTCGATGTGCTGGATTCGTCGGTGCTGCCCGGCACAGGCACTCCCGAGGCGGGCGGTATCGGCTTTGCGGAGCTTGTGGAAGCAATAAAAAAAATATCGCCTCTACATATCGTCGGCGCCGACTTAAACGAACTCTCGCCGCACTATGACCCAAGCGGCGCGTCCACAATGGCCGCCTGCAAGGCGCTGCGCGAACTGCTTGTTGCCGTCGGGTGATATTTTTATTATCTTGGTATCTTTGGAACCTGTTACTCGAGCCTGACGCATACTCTGTCGCGCCCGGTGCTCTTGGCTTCATACAGCGCCTTGTCCGCCATAAAAATAAGGTTGTCAACCCGCCGGTCCGCCATCGGTTTTGCGCCGCTGACGCCGGCGCTTATCGTCAGTCTGATCAAGTGCCCGTCATAATCAAAAACGCTCTCGCGGACAGCCCCGCATATTCTTTCCGCAACCGACTGCGCCGTATTCGGATCTGTCACCGGCAGCAGCACGATAAACTCTTCTCCCCCGTATCTTGCGAAAATATCATTTTCACGAAGCTGGCTTTTGATTGCGCCGACAACCGCCTTTAATATGTGGTCTCCGCCCTGATGCCCGTACAGATCGTTGATGGTCTTGAAATGGTCGATATCGAGCATGATGACCGACAGTGATTTTTCATCCTTTTTTACCGCATTGATCGCAAGCTCTGCCATCGCATAAAAATACCTTCTGTTGTACAGCCCTGTCAGAGGGTCGATGGCCGCCGCCATCTCCAGATCCTTAACCTGATGTATATGTGACGTGACATCGGCAAACACAAGCAGATATCCGTAATCCTTATGCTTATTATCGTCAGGAGAAAATAAATTCGTCATTTTGACAGAATAATACCGGTCAGATAAGCGGACGGTCTTTTTAAGCATAAACTCCTGGTCCTGTTTCATGATAGCGATGCATTCGGCATCGTCACTGAATATCTCGCTCAGTGGAATATAGTTTCTTCCGCCAAATTCATCTCCGAAAACATCACGGGCGACCGAATTGACTTTCACGACAGTCATCGCATCCGTGAGTATCATGACAGGATAGTCGAGCGCGTCAAACAGCTTTGAATAAGCCATAGGGACAAGGTCGAACAACTCGTATTTGAACAGTGTGACGAACATCAATATCGCCGCCGTGCTTAAGAGTATCGGAACAAAATCAATATACGAAGTTGACTGGTTTATAAGCGACGACGTCGACAGAAAAAGTGCGATCACGCTCATAACAAGCAGTGTGAAGGACTGTTTTTTCTCGATCCCGCGCGCTTTTATATTGACACTGATGTAAATGATGATTGTGGCAACCGATAACAGCATGTTGTATACAGTCTCGATATGGTACCAGATGCCTTTTTGAAAAACCAGTACATCGATCCCTTGCCAGTTTGTAAATTCATGCGACGTATAGAAGAGGCCGTTTAATTCATGTGTCAGATTCAATATGACCGTAACGGCCGGTATGATGAACACAGGCAGAATCTTTTTGACGGTCCATTTGATATTTCTGTTCATGAACTGTATGGACAGCAGGAACCAGAAAGGCAGTATAAGCGGAAGACCGAAATACTGCAGATGGTTGAACAGCATTTTACCCTGTTCTGCTGCGCTGACAAGCTCTAAAGCATAACCCAATATGTATATGAGATTGACGAGGAACAACAGACCCATAATCATTAAACCGTGTGTCTGTTTTCTTTTTGCAAGAACAAAAAGTATCAACGCGATCAGCGCCGCGCTGAATGTAAAGAGTATGCTGACAAGTATGACTTCAAGCGCCACGATTTATCTCCAAGAAACATGATCTGATGCTTACATCGCTGTCTGTGCAGTGATTGCGCGATATCCTAATTTATTATAATATCAAAGAAACCAATTAATTTCCAATGGTATATTTACCCATAATTCTCATCCGCATATGTTTAAAGTCCAGCACTCCGTTATGTTTCAGGGCAGTGCGATCTCGAAGACGACGCCGTATACTGTGTTGCGCACAGATATCCTGCCGCCGTGCAGCGCGATGATATGGCGCGTGACAGCAAGGCCAAGCCCTGTCCCGCGTTTTTCTCCGCGCCCCTGATAATAGCTGTCGAATATATGCGGCAGATCGTCTTTTTCTATCGGTTCTCCCTCATTTTCTATCGTGATAAGCGTTTTGTTTTCGGCCCGTGACAGCCGGATAGCGATGTTTCCGCCGCCTTTGACGTGTTTGATCGCGTTGGTCAGTATGTTGCGCACCGCCTGCTCGATCCGAAGCGGATCGCCGAAATACATCGCGCCGCCGTTGTCATCGGCATCGAGGCGCATGGAAAACAGCTTTTCTGCGGGCAGTGCGCTGAAGCGCGCGTGTATTTTTCGTAAAAGAGCCGCGATATCAAAATCCTCTTTTCGAAGAACATACGCGCCCGCTTCCATCTGCGACAGATCCAGCAGGTCGCTGACCATGTCGCTGATCTTCTGCGTTTCATTCAATAATATACCGTATACGCGGACAGCTTCCTCATCCTCGTACATGTTGTCGGCCAGCGCCTCGGCATACCCTTTGATGACCAATAGCGGCGTCTGAAGTTCGTGCGATACCTGCGCGGTAAACTGCGTGCGCATTTTCTCGAGCGTCTTTTCTTTGGAAAGTTCGCCCTTCAGCTGTGTGATCGTGTTCTCAAGCTTTGTCGTCAGCGCGTTCAGTGTGGCTCCTAGCTGCCCGATCTCGTCACGGCGTTTGCCCGCGTAGCGCATCGAGAAATTGAGCTCGCCCATGTCGTGAGCGATGGCGTTCAGCGCACGCAGTGGGCGCGACATG
>JAQTSP010000118.1 GCA_028711205.1 Eubacteriales bacterium
CATAGATATTAGTTGATTATCACGCATGTGTCAATGCGCGGCCGTCAACAACCGTTCCTGCCAACCACGCCGGAATAAAAAGCGGCCTGCCATAGGGCAAACCGCACATCTTCAGCCTATGCCTCGCCAAAACTGATACCAATATTGCGCCCGACGTCAAGCAGCGGCGCATCCAGCGGTATCGTTTTTGTTTTCCCGGCCACGTCGCTTAATTTATTCGACGTGATCACTCCGTTTTTAACCGCCACGGCCCTGCCAAAGCGATGCTGCTCGATCAGCTTTGCCGCATGGACGCCTATCTGCGTTGCGAGCACCCTGTCATACGGGCACGGCGCGCCGCCGCGCTGATAATGCCCGGGCACGACCACCCTGATGTCGATATCGATCACCTTCAGCAAATCGTCGGCAAGCTTGTACCCCACCGAATAATGCTTGCCTTTTAAATTTTGGTTGACATCATCGCTCACGCTTCTTGCGCCTTCCGCGATCGCAATAATAGAAAAATGCTTGCCGCTCTCGTATCTGTCGTTGATCACGTCAGCGATGGATCCGATGGTATACGGTATCTCGGGCAGAAGTATCACATCCGCGCCGCCCGCAAGCCCGGCGCTCAGCGTCAGCCAGCCCGCGGTATTGCCCATCAGCTCGACGATCAGCACTCTCGAATGCGATATCGCCGTGGTGTGCACCCTGTCGATCACATCTGTCGCAATATTCACAGCGCTCTGATATCCAAACGTCACTTCGGTGCCAAAGATATCGTTGTCGATCGTCTTTGGCAGAACGACGATGTTCAGCCCCTGCAGGGCTAGTATGCCCGCCGCCGCGTGTGTGCCGTTTCCGCCCAAAACAACAAGGCAGTCAAGCTGCATCTTTTCGTAGTTTTTTGCCATTGCTTTAAACGTATCAAGATATTTGCCCGTGTTTTGGCCCGACGTGGCTTTGCCTTGCCTTGATGTGCGCAATATCGTCCCGCCAAGCGTCAGTATACCGGAAAACTCTTCTTTCCCCATCGTGCGGTACTGCGCGTTGATAAGCCCGCCGAAGCCGTCCGTGATGCCAACGATCTCCGCGTCGCCAAACAGATGATATGATGCCTTGGCGACACCCCTGATCGCCGCATTCAGCCCCGGGCAATCACCGCCGCTCGTTAATATGCCTATACGTTTTGCCATAGAAGTTTCCTCCATATATTAAAAAAGATTGAACGCGTTTCGTATAGCATAAGTATACATGGATGCGCACAATCTTTCAACTTGTTTACTTGACATTTGGCTGCAGCGCCTTTAGGCCCTATTCATCAAAAATAGTCTATCCAATACCCATCTGCGGGGATACATATGTTGTCTGCGGATCATAATATCCGTATTCAAGCATGTCCAGTAGCTGATTAAATAATGCATCAGCGATATCACTGACAGCAAAATATAAATACACCGTCTCAATATCACTCCCTATTTCCTTTATATCTTCCAGCGTTGTTTCTTCAGTAAAGCATATAAAATCTCCTTCAAAACCGCCTGCATCGAGCGACATCAATACATAGAGCGACGAAACCGGATCAAGGCAGATTACCGTATCGATATCCGGATATGCGGCCATCGCATCTTCAGTGACGACCATCGCTTTATCAAGGTTGAATTCACTGTATTCGATACCCAGAACCGTCACCTCCGGGCTATATTCAAGAATATCCAACAGCGCCGTCTCCAAGGTATCCGAAAAAGCAAGCCCTTGCATCGCGTTGATCACAAAAACATTGCCCTCCATGCAAAGACTCCCTGCCATCATACCCAGTGTTTCATAATCATGCCCAACCGCGCTGACAGACTCGTCGGTATTATCGGACAGGAGTACTATCGCTACTCCCGCCTCCTGCGCCATTTCAATTGCCGGGAGCGGAATATCCGCCACAGGCACCAAAATGATGGCATCAGTGCCCTGTACGATCAAACTCTCGATACAATCCCACTCTTTCGCTGCATCATAATACGATGATGTGATAAATATTTCTCCGCCGCTCGCCGTCATTTGAGCCACGAGCTCCTCCGCCAGCAAACCATAATATCCATCCTCAGCAGGCAAAACAACACCTATCACCATATCCGATGCAAACATCGGCGCTTCCGTCGCCACAGCAGTATCTTCCTTCTTCTCGTCTAAAAAGCCCGAATGGCCATTGGTCTCTTCGACAGCCGCTTCAACGGCAACCGCTTCCGTTTCGTCAACAGCATCCTCAGCATCCTCGTCATCAGTATCCCGGGACCCGTGACTATTGTCTTTTCTTTCCTCGGTATCCGTTTTTGCGGTCTGGCTTATGCCGAGCGCATCCGGAAATACAAGAAATATCATAACCGCAGCTATCGCCAATAACAGGAAAGCGCCGCCGCCAAACCACAAGGCCATCTTTGCTTTTTTACTCATCCCGGCCTTCCCCATATTCACGGGCGGAGCCGTAGGCTGTGGCGTCTGCGCACCAAAAACCTGCTGCGATCCTTGTGCGATGCCGGTCTCTTCTCCGCACTGACTGCAAAACCTGTCACTATCGGGCACAAACGCCCCGCACTTTTTACAACGCATTTCATGTTCTCCTTAAAAATTATCGTATTTAATATATTATTATACAATATTTTTTTAAATTTTTCTATATGTTGGATACCATATAATATGCTATATTATGCCCTGTCCAATTACTATACACATTCAGTGAAATGTAGTATAATAAAATCCGTATTTTTTAACGCCAAAAATAAAAGACTAATATAATTAGAGGAAAATAATTCTATACCTTATTGCAAACCAGGAGGAAATCAGATGCTGACATATCCCATACATATCGCCGGGCTGACACGACATTTACCGATTTGTAAAGTAGCAGACGATCTATACATTGGTGCATTAGTTATCTTTGGCGATGTCGAGTTGACCGAGAGTTGTGCATCCGCGTTGCTTGAGATCGCACCCGAATACGATTATATGATCAGTCCGGAAGCAAAGAGCATTCCGTTAATTTATGAGATGGCAAAACAGAGTGGTGCCAATCGATATCTTTTAGCAAGGAAAACCCCAAAGCTGTATATGCGTGATGTCTTTGAATCTGAAGTCACGTCAATAACAACAGCTAAGCCCCAAAAACTATATCTTGACATTGCCGATGCTGAGTTGATGCGGGGAAAACGTATCCTTATCGTTGACGATGTCATTTCAACTGGCGAATCCATCCGCGCAGTAGAAGAACTTGTCAAAAAAGCCGGCGGAATCGTTGCCGGCAAAGTAGCGATTCTCGCTGAAGGCAACGCCCAAAACCGTCCCGACATCAAATATCTCGCACCGCTGCCGCTGTTTAATGCCGATGGTACAATAAAAGAATAACCAGTTTTTATTATTCTTGAAAGCTTTGAGCCCGGCGCTTCAACATTTTTATTAATAATTAAACACGATATAACAAAAAACTTGAATATATGCATATAATAAGATAAAATATGAATAATTCATGAACAACGAAAATATCCGTTCAGGCAAACGAACGTGACATATTTAACGGCATTCGACTATAGAACTTGTTTATTACGCAGAACAGCATTATATATAACATTTGATTTCTTGTTATTTTGGATGATTCACTTCGCACGATCTTTGCAAGAAGATTATCCAAGAATTGATTAATAGAATTTTTCTTTTTTTGATACGAGCGCCTTTAGGCGTTAACACTTAGTAAATATTAGCTGAAAAAGGACTCGCCATGTCTTTTTCATAAAAAATAATTAAGGAGAGAAGTATATGGAAAAATTTTTCAAACTTAAGGCGAACGGAACAACGTTTTCAAAAGAAATCGTAGCCGGCTTAACCACTTTCTTCACAATGGCATACATTATTGCCGTTAATCCCGCCATCCTCAGCCAAGCCGGGATGGAGTGGGGTGCCGTGTTTCTTGCTACGATCATTGCCTCCGTTGTCGGCACACTGGTCATGGGATTGTTCGCCAACGTTCCTTACGCGCTGGCCCCGGGTATGGGGTTAAATGCATTCTTTGTATACACAGTATGTTTTGGGCTCGGTTTCACCTGGCAGCATGCATTATCTATCGTTTTTATCTGCGGCCTTCTTAATATACTGATTACTGTAACAAAGATCAGAAAACATATCATCAAAGCGATTCCAAAAAGCCTTCAGTACGCAATCGGCGGCGGTATCGGTATATTTATCGCCTATGTTGGTCTTGTCGACGTCGGTATACTCAATTTTGGGGCTGGCGTGCCTGCGATGACGGCATTGAGTACGCCGGCATTATGGCTTTTTGTCATCGGCCTCTTACTGACTATTGTCCTCCTTCTTCTTAAAGTGAAGGGCGCAATATTAATTTCTATCATTGCAACAGCGCTGATCGGCATTCCGATGGGCGTCACAACAGCAGCGCAAAGCATCAGCTTTAGCGAAGCAGCATCCGCGTTGCCTTCTACGTTTGGCGTCATCTTCACATCAGAAGGATTAGGATCCGTGTTTTCCAACGTAGCGGCGCTGCCTTTGGTCATCCTTACGATCTTCTCCTTCAGCCTTTCCGATACATTTGATACGATCGGAACGTTCATTGGTACCGGCCGCCGTAGCGGCATCTTCAGCGAAGAAGATCAAAAGGCCATGGAGACCAGCACAGGCTTTAAATCAAAAATGGACAAAGCATTATTCGCAGACGCTATTGCCACTTCCATAGGCGCGATCGCCGGAACATCCAATACAACAACGTATATTGAGAGCGCTGCCGGTATTGAAGCTGGCGGCCGTACAGGCCTGACAAGCGTTGTCGTTTCGATCTGCTTTATCATCAGTGCCTTCCTCGCGACTTTTGTCAGCGCCATACCGTTTGCAGCAACATCACCTGCACTCGTCGTTGTTGGTATCATGATGCTCGGCGCATTCAAGGATATCAAATGGAGCGAAATGAGCGAAGCGATCCCCGCTTTCTTTGCAGGTGTATTCATGGCGCTGTGCTTTAGCATCACCTATGGTATCGCAACCGCTTTCATCTTCTACTGCATTGCAAAGATCTGCAAAAAGGAAATCAAGGAAATCCACCCGATCATTTGGGTTGCAACAGGCTTGTTTATCCTCAACTTTGTGCTCCTGGCTATTATCTAAGTACCGGAACGCAGAAAATATAATTTTCTAAATATCAAAAAAGAGCCATTCGGTTTTTCGAATGGCTCTTCAACATTATTAGCATGAAGCTCAATAAAAGCGCTGCGCCACGTTTTTTGAATTCCCCGCATTTTGTTCACCTGCATCTGTGAACGTGAAAAACTTGGTGGCGCTTGGCGGATTTGGAATCACTTTGTCTTTGTTTTTGTGTTTCCCATTAAAAGCAGCCGCGTCTTTTCGTTAACGATCATTGCATGCCTGTGGCCCCGCTCTCATGCATGACCAGATAAAAAAAGCACCCGTTGAAGGGTGCCTTTTAATTTGGTGGAGCATAGTCACCCAAATACGAACATTTTCTATTTCTTGGGCGGGTTTGGAGTAAGTTTCAAGTTTCCCTCACCACGCAATGCCTAATACCTTTTCAAGAAATACCTGAGCGATTTCTGGATCAAATTGTGTCCCTGAATTCTTCTTGATTTCTGCTATCGCTTGTTCTTTGCTTAAAACAGAACGATATGGACACTCGCTCGTCATCGCATCGTACGCTTCCGCAAGTGCAATGACTCTCGCCTGCCAATTGATCGCCTCTCCTTTTAAACCTTTAGGATACCCGATTCCGTCCCATCTTTCATGGTGTGCAAAAATGTATTCTGCAATATTAATAAACTCTTTGTCTGTCGACAATAACCGATAGCCGGTTTCCGGATGGTGCTTTATTTGGGCCCATTCTGATTTAGATAAACTGCCGGGCTTGTTTAGTATCGCTTCATCAATGGCTATCTTACCAATGTCATGCAACTCTCCTGCTGCAGTTAGCTCTTTCATTTCATCGGCATTTAGCTGATAGGCTTGGCCGATCTGTTTACATATTGCACCTACTCTTTTTGAATGAACTTCTTCCCTGAGGCACTTTATAAACAGTGCGCTGTGAATAGCCCGGATGATTCCGCTGCGGTTACTGGTGCTATTGAGAAGTTTCTTTTGGTACATGGAATCTTCAGCATTTTTCAAAATGTCCAGAATTAATTGGTCATCTTCATTCTTTGTGTCCCATCCAAATGAGACAGATATATTAATATCGGCTATTTTTCTCTGCTCAATTTTTTCTATAATTCGTATTGCCAGCTTTTCTGCAGAAACTGCATCTGTTCCGGGAAGTAATATAACGAATTCATCGCCGCCGATTCTTGCGATGATATCATCGCTACGGCATATTGTTTTCAATGCGTCGGCAACCCATTGAATAAGCTCGTCTCCTCTTTCATGCCCAAATGCATCATTAATGATCTTGAGGCCGTTTACATCGGCGTATATGATGGACAAAGGCAGGTTCCTTTTCGTATCGAGCCGTATTAATTCTTCTTCAAAAAACCTGCGATTATATAACCCTGTTAGCTGGTCATGGTAGCTTAGATACTCAATTCGTTTCTGTTTCTCTTTTTTTTCGCTAAAATCCCTAAATACTAAAACGGCGCCAGATATGTTACCACTTTTATCCAGAATCGGTGCTGCAGTATCTTCAACGGGTTTTTCTTTACCGTTTTTAGAAATTAATATTGTGTGATTGGCAAGCTCAATAATTTGTTTTTTTTCAAAAACTAAAGCAACAGGGCTTTCAACCTTTTCTCTTGTGTACTCATTAACTATTTTAAATACATTTTCAAAGGATTCGCCAACGCCCTCTTCCTTAAACCACCCGGTTAAATTTTGGCCTACCGGATTGATAAACTCTATGATCCCTTTTGCATCAACTGTTATAACCCCATCACCTACAGACCGTAAAGTTAAATTCAGTTTTTCCTCTGATTTGTAAATTTCATTATATTGTTCATGAATTTTATTGGCTCGATTAAGAATAATGCTATGAATAGATCTGATTACTATAAATATAATAATTAATGTAACAACCTGGGCAGCATAATAAAATTCCCACATATCAAGCCCAATGTTTTTATACGCAGAATAAATAACCAATAATGTTATTGTTGATGCGATAATAAACAGCATGCGTTTTTTTCCGTACAGTATAGAAATCATAGTAATCGTAAGAGATATCGTCCATACTGCAGGCCCGATATAAGAATAATATTGTAAAACTACGAGAATTAAATATGCTGCAAATATTGCTGCAAATAGATGCATTTTAGTATTTTCATTTTTAAGCAGTCGTAAAATAATGATTAAAGCTATTCCCATAATGAACATAATTAAACTACCCGGCCACGTATCACTAATATTTTCATGCATAATATAGTAAAGTGAGATGAAGCTGGCGATTGAACCTGTTATCATTAATAACGATCCAAATATACAAGCTAATCTATTCTCGCTTTTTAGGTTTTCATTTTTATCAAAAGTATTACTCGAAATTAAATCAGAAAATTTAAAGCGTTTCATCACATCTCCCCAAACTAAAATATTTAATTATAATCTAAGCGGATAACAATTGCTTTTCCCTTGAAAGTTTATTAAATTATTTTACACGCTTGTATATTAATATATTATCATATTTTTATTAATATTTATAGTTCAATTTCTGCCCAAATAAATAAAAAGCCAACTATTTCAGTCAAGCTTTTTACCTATGTATTCATCCTTCTGTTTTGGTGGAG
>JAQTSP010000119.1 GCA_028711205.1 Eubacteriales bacterium
TAGTTGGAAAGGCGCAGCAGATGTTTGCCGGAAAAGGCGCTTTTTGGTTTGTAAGACAGAAGATCCATATTCGTATCACCCCCAAAACACGGGGGATACTCCTTTCAACCTTAATATTTCAAGTATTCGCTCAGCGGTATGTGGTGCTCCTCGATATCACCGGCGGCCATCACGGAGAGCAGCGCCTTGAGTGTATCCATCGAGGTGATACACGGCACGTTGAACTCCAGCGCCGTGCGCCGGAGTATGAAACCGAGCCGGCCCGGCTGTTTGCCCCGGGTCGGCGTGTTGATGACCATCGACACTTCGCCGTCCTTCAGCGCGCGTATCACGTCGTCTTTGTTTAACAGGCTGCACGCGATACCCTGCGCGCGAAAATACTCGTATGTCATATCGGTGCCCGCAATGGCGAACCCCATGCCCGCCATCTGTTTTGCGAACCGGGCGGCTTCTTCCTTATCCCTGTCGGTGATCGAGAAGAGTAACGGCAGGTCAGCGCGCGGCGGCTTGACGCCCGACGCGACGAACGCTTTTTTGAGCGCCGCGAGATATGTCGTATCCGTGCCCATCACCTCGCCGGTCGATTTCATCTCGGGGCCAAGGAAGATGTCGACGGTGGTCATTTTGGAAAACGAGAACACCGGCGCCTTGACCGTAATCAGTTTACTTTCCTGATGCAGCCCTGTTCCCAATCCCATGCCCGAGAGCGTTTCTCCCATCATGATGCGTGTTGCCGCGGAAACCATCGGCACGCCGGTGACTTTGGAGAGTATGGGTACCGTGCGGCTGGCGCGCGGATTGACCTCAAGCACGAAAACCCTGTCCGATTCGTCGACGACGAACTGTATGTTATAGAGCCCTTTAATGCCAAGCTCGAGGCCGATGCGTACCGCGTAGTCGACGATCAGCTGTTTGGTTTTTGGCGCGATCGTGTGGGCGGGGTAAACCGCGAAGCTGTCGCCCGAATGCACGCCCGCGCGCTCGATATGCTCCATCACGCCGACGATCAGCGCGTCCCTGCCGTCGCAGATGCCGTCGATCTCGACCTCCCTGCCGATCAGGTATTTGTCGATCAGCACCGGATGTTTGGGCGAGATATCGACCGCGTACGCCATATATTCTTCGAGCTCTTTTTTGTTATAGACGATTTCCATCGCGCGTCCGCCAAGCACGTATGACGGGCGTACCAGCACCGGATATCCAATACCGTCAGCAATCACCTGGGCCTCTTTCATCGAGAACGCGGTCGCGCCCGCGGGCAGCGGGATGCAGAGTTTTTCAAGCGTTTTTAAAAACTTGTCGCGGTCTTCCGCGCGGTCGATGCCCTCGACCGGCGTGCCGAGTATCGTGACGCCTTCGTCGGCCAGCGGCGCGGCCAGGTTGATCGCGGTCTGACCGCCGAACTGCACGACGACGCCCTCCGGTTTTTCACGTTCGATGATGTCAAGCACGCATTCCTTGGTCAGCGGCTCGAAGTAAAGCTTGTCGGATGTGTCGAAATCGGTTGAAACGGTTTCGGGGTTCGAGTTGATGATGATCGACTCATAGCCCATGGCTTTGAGCGCCATCACCGAATGGACGGAGCAGTAGTCGAACTCGATGCCCTGGCCGATACGTATCGGGCCACTGCCCAGCACGACGACTTTTTTGCGGCCGCTGTCCCTGACCTCGTCAACGCTGTCATAGCACGAATAATAATACGGTGTCCTGGCCTCAAACTCGCCGGCGCATGTGTCGACCATTTTGTACGTGGGCCTCAGGCCGATCGCATGGCGCATGTCCTTGATGCGGTGCTCGTCCGTGCCCAAAAGGTTTGCGATATAGCTGTCGCCGAAACCGTATTTCTTGCACTTTTTGAGCAGCGCCGGGTTCAGCGTGTCGACGGTATAAGTCTTTAACTCTTCGGCCAGCGTCACGATGTTTTTCAGCTTGCCTAAGAAAAACTTGTCGATCTTTGTGATCTTGAATATTTCGTCGACGGTATATCCGCGTTCGAGCGCCTCGGACACGACGAAGACGCGCTCGTCGTCCGGGTTTTTCAGCGAGTTCTCGATCGCCTCGTCTGTCCACGACGCGATGCTCTTCATGCCGAGCTGGTAATCGAGCTTGACGTCAAGGCTGTCGATGGCTTTCAAAAGCGACTCCTCGAAGTTGCGGCCGATCGCCATCACCTCGCCCGTCGCTTTCATCTGCGTGCCAAGCGTACGCGTCGCGGTCACGAATTTGTCAAAAGGCCACCGCGGCACCTTGGTGACCACGTAGTCAAGCGCCGGCTCAAAACACGCGCACGTCTCGCCGGTGATCGGGTTTTGTATTTCGTCGAGGCCGAAACCGACGGCGATCTTTGCGGCGGCACGGGCGATCGGGTAGCCCGTTGCCTTGCTGGCGAGCGCCGAAGAACGGCTGACGCGCGGGTTGACCTCGATCACGACGTAGTCGTAGTTGTCGGGATTCAAAGCAAACTGTATGTTGCATCCGCCCTTGATGCCAAGAGCGCGGATGATCTTGACCGACGCGGAGCGCAGCATCTGGTATTCTTTGTCGGACAGCGTCTGCGACGGTGCAACGACGATGCTGTCGCCCGTGTGGATGCCCACCGGATCGAAGTTTTCCATGTTGCAGACCACGATGCAGTTGTCGCTGGCATCGCGCATCACTTCGTATTCGATCTCTTTGTATCCGGCGACGCTCTGCTCGAGGAGCACCTGGTGGATCATCGAGAACGAAAGCCCCTTTGCGGTGATGTCCCTCAGCTCTTTCATGTCGCTTGCGATGCCGCCGCCCGTGCCGCCCAGCGTGTACGCCGGACGCACGATGATGGGGAAGCCCGTTTCTTCGGCGAAATCGGCCGCCTGCTGTATGCTGCCCGCGATACAGCTCAGTGCGATCCGCTCTCCGATGGACTCCATCGTCTGCTTGAACAGCTCGCGGTCTTCGGCAAGGCGTATCGACTCGAGCGACGTGCCCAGGAGCTCGATGCCGAGTTCGCTTAAGATGCCGCTTTCGGCCAGCTCGACCGCCATATTGAGACCCGTCTGGCCGCCCAAAGTCGCGATGATGCCTTCGGGTTTTTCACTGCGCAGTATTTTCGTGATCGTCTCCAGCGTGATCGGCTCGATATAGACCCTGTCGGCCATCTCCTCATCCGTCATGATCGTGGCGGGGTTTGAGTTGATCAGCACGACCTCGTATCCCTCTTCTTTGAGCGCCTTGCAGGCCTGGGTGCCCGAATAGTCGAATTCCGCGGCCTGTCCGATGACGATAGGCCCCGAGCCGATGACCATGATCTTATGTAAGTCTTCTCTTTTGGGCATGGTATCTCCTTGCTATTCCAGGGCTGTTTTTAACGCAACCAATAAGCTGTCGATATGTTCTTTTTGTATCACATACGGCGGCAGGAACCGCAGCACGTTTTTGCCTGCCGTGGCCGTGACGAATCCGGCGCCCAGCAGCGCTTTTTGCACGGCCTTCGCGGATACGGGTTCTGCAAGGTCAAGCCCCAGCATCAGACCGCGGCCGCGCACCTCGCGGATTGAACCGCATGTCTCGGCCAGCGCCTCCAGTTTTTGTTTGAAATACGCGCCCGTTTCGCTGATGTGCGAGAGTATATCCGTACCCGTCAGCTTGTTCGTGACGTAATAAGCGGCCGCGCACGCGAGATGGCTGCCGCCGAACGTCGATCCGTGATCGCCCGCGGAAAACGCTTGGGCCGCAAGCCCGCGCGCGAGAAACGCGCCGATCGGGAACCCGCCGCCAAGAGACTTTGCGAGTATCACAACGTCCGGTACCGCGCCCAAAGCCGGGGAGGCCAGAAACGTGCCCGTACGCCCCATACCCGTCTGTATCTCGTCCGCGATCATCAGCGCGCCGTGCTCGTCGCAGGCGCTCCGCACCGCGGCGTAGTATTCAGGTGTGATTGGCAGCAGGCCGCCTTCGCCGATGATCGGCTCGATCATCACCGCCGCGGTGTTGGCGCCGACCGCTGTTTCCAGCGCGGCGATATCGTTGGGTGCGACGTAGGTGAATTTTTCCATCAGCGGCTTGTACGGGGCGTGGAACTTCTCCTGGCCCGTCGCCGCCAGCGTCGCCATCGTGCGGCCGTGGAAGCTGTTTTTCATCGTGATGATCTCAGTCCTCGGATTTCCCGTATTATAGTGGTATTTGCGTGCAAGCTTCAACGCGCCCTCGACCGCCTCCGTGCCGCTGTTGCCAAAAAACACATTATCAAACCCCGTCGCGCGGCAGAGCATTTCTGCAAGCTTTGCCTGTTCTTCGATATAAAACAGGTTGGATGTATGCATCAGGCTATCGACCGTGTCTTTGAGCGCTTGCTTGTATCCCTCGTCTGAATACCCGAGGCAGTTGACGGCGATCCCTGAGAGAAAGTCGGTATATTTTTTTCCTTCGCTGTCAAAGAGATAAACGTCTTCGCCCCTGACGAAGCACACGCTCTGACGTTTGCCGAACACGGGCATAAAATATGTTGAATCCAGTTTTGCAATTTCATCTAATTTCATGGCGTTACTCCCTTACCATCGTGCCGATGCCGGTATCCGTGAATATCTCCAGCAGTATCGGATGCGGTATCGTGCCGTTCAATATATGCGTGCGCTTGACGCCGCTTCGTATCGCCTTGATGCACCCTTCCACCTTTGGGAGCATGCCGCCCGATATCACGCCGTTTTCGATGTACTTGTATATTTCGCCGATCGTGATCTCGTATATCAGCGTGCCCGGGTCGTTGGGGTCGCTCCTGATGCCGTCGATGTCCGTCAAAAACATCAGCTTTTCCGCGCACAGCGCCGCCGCGATCTCTCCCGCAACGGTGTCCGCGTTGATGTTGTAGCTCTCGCCGTCAGGACCGACGCCGACCGGCGCGATGACGGGGATGTATTCGTCCTGCGTCAGTGTGGAGAGCAGCTTTGTGTTGATGCCCGTGACATGCCCGACGTAGCCCAGGTCCTGGCCGTCTTTCGCCTCCATCTTTTCCACCCGAATCAGGCCTGCGTCTTTGCCGCAAAGGCCGATCGCCCTGGCGCCTGCAATACCGAGCTGCGACACGATATCCTTGTTGATCTTGCCGGTCAGCACCATCTGGACGACGTCCATTGTGTCGCCGTCCGTGACCCGAAGGCCGTTGTGGAACTTGGGCGTGATATCGAGCTTTGAGAGCATTTTGTTGATGTCGTTGCCGCCGCCGTGCACGACGATCGGGTTGACGCCGACGTATTTTAAAAGCGTGATATCCTGCATGATCTTTTTGGAAAGGTCTTCGGAGAGCATCGCGGCGCCGCCGTATTTGATGACCACCGTTTTGCCCGAAAGCCGCTGTATATACGGCAGCGCTTCGATCAGTATGCCCGCTTTTTCAATATATTTGTCCATATTATATATACCATCCTATATCACATAATCCCTCTCGTTCATCGAATCCGCACATCAGGTTCATGTTCTGCACCGCCTGGCCGGCCGCGCCTTTGATCAGATTGTCGATGCACGACACGATGACGAGCCTGTTTACCCGCTTGTCGAGCGCGAAGCCGATCGCGCAGTTGTTGCTGCCCGCGACGTGCTTGATCTCGGGCAATGAATTTTCGTACACCTTGACAAACGGCTCATCGCAAAACATGCCGTATGCTGCAAAGACAGCGCCTTCGTCGATGCCTTCTTTTGGCGTCACGTAGATCGTCGATATGATGCCTCTTTTGATCGGCAGCAGATGCGGCGTGAACGAGAGCGCAATGCTTTCTTTGGCGGCTAACGACAACTCCTGTTCGATCTCCGATGTGTGGCGGTGCGTCGCGATGCCGTATGCTTTGACGTTCCCGTCGGTTTCGCAGAAGCTGTAGCCCGTATCCGCTTTCCGCCCCGCGCCGCTTGTGCCCGATTTCGCGTCGATGATGATGCCGCCCGTTTCGATGATGCCCTGTACTAACAGCGGGTACAGCGCGAGTATCGCGCATGTCGTGTAGCAGCCCGGGTTGCCGATCAGCCTTGCATTGCGTATACGGGTGCGGTAGAGTTCCGGCATGCCGTAGACGCTTTCGCCAAGCAGGTGTTTTGCCTTGTGCGCCATCTTATACCACAGCTCGTAGACGTTCGCGTTGCTGTACCGGAAATCTCCCGACAGGTCGATCACACGGACGCCGCCCGTAAGGAGCGCCGGAACGACCTCGCTCGACGTACCGTGAGGCAGGCATGTCAGCACGATATCGCTGTCGTGGCATATCGCGCCGATATCCATTTCTTCAAGCGTATAGTCCCGGAACATAAAATTTGGATATATATCGCTTAATGCCTTGCCCGCGAAGGTCTTCGACACGGCGTGTGTGATATTGACTTTTTTGTGGCCGGACAGTATGCGCATCAGCTCCGCTCCCGCGTATCCCGTCGCGCCGATCACCGAAATATTCACCAAAATAAACGCCTCCCTGATAGAATATTTATAATTATACATAAAAATGTATAAAAATGCAACACCTATTTTCGAATAACGCATACTCTTTTTTGCCAAACTAAAAGCAGGCAAATACATAAAAAAAGGGGGGTTATTATATGAAGAAACTGATACTATTAATCATTGTGATCGCCGTGATCGCAGCCGGCTGGTTTTTATACTTTAACGACGGCGATACGGCCATGATGGTGAGCCTGAGCGAAGTCACATATACCGACCTTGTGAATTCGCTGGAGTTTTCCGGAGAGGTGACACCACAGGCCATGTATCGTGTCATGAGTGAAACAGGCGGCACAGTGGCGAAAATATACGTTTCGGAAGGAGACGAGGTGGGTTATGGCGATGCGCTGTTCGGCCTTGACACGACGGAGGTGGAAAGCCTGCTGAAAGAAGCGGAGTTAAGCTATGACATATTGAGCGACTCCGCGGGCCAGGCGGTGATGGCGCAGTCGGATGCGCTTGAGAGCGCGGCGGCGGCCCAGCTGCAGGAGCAAAAGGCGCAGATCGCGCTCGCGCTGTCACAAACGACAGGGTATGATTATGAATCCTTCAACGAGGCGTTCTCGGCGGATGTCAGCGAAAGCGCGGCGGCGATGGCCGCGGCTCTTGGCGACATGAGCCTCGATGATATCTACAGCGAAAGTGAATATGAGGCCGGCGCCTCGGATGACGAGTTGGAGATGGCTGAACTGGCTGTGAAAAGGCTGAAAAACCGGCTTGACGACATGTCGTACGAAAGCCTGATAGAAGGGACGGTGATATCCGTCAATATCAATAGCGGCGAAGTGCTCTCTCCGGCTGTACCCGCGATGGTCATTGCCGACACGGAAAACGTGATCGTGTGCGGATACGTCTATGAAAAAGATGTCGGTGATCTCAGCGTCGGCATGGACGTGAAGATACATACCGACGAAGGGTATTATATGGGGACGCTGACAAAGATCGGTGAAGCGGCGTCAGAGATTGGAGACACGACGAGCTATGAGACGATGACAAAGGTCGAGATCACGCCCAGAAGTATTTTTAATAAAATGCCGGGCGCTATCGTCGATCTGGAGATCATATTAAGCGAAAAAAGTCTTGTGCTGGCGCTGCCGCTCGACTGCATTACGGACGACGGCTGTGTTTATGTGGTGACAGATGAGGATACCGTTGAAAAAAGAGCGGTCGAGACAGGTTTTGAGGACACATTTAATGTCGAGATAGTCAGCGGCCTGTCAGCCGGAGAAACGGTTGTTTTGTCGCCCGAAGATATTGAGGAAGGCCAGCGGGTGGCATATGATT
>JAQTSP010000120.1 GCA_028711205.1 Eubacteriales bacterium
TAAAGCTGATTACGTCCGTTTTATCGGGGTCTTTGCGGTATTTAACGGCCATGGCCATAATCCATATGCCAACGCCGAGCAGCAGCATAACCAAAGAAATAAAGATCAAAATCCAGCCGCCGTTGACTTCAAAGGCTGTTACCCGGAGTGCCGATATGATGAGCCCGCATTCAATATACATCGCGATTATAAACGCCGCGATCAACATCGCGCCTTTAAAATTCAACCGGTTGATATACACCGTTTTGACATTGCCCGCAATTTTTTCAAACAAGCCGGTGACGTCGCCGAGCGACGAGATGGCGGCGTTTGTGGCATCCTCATATCCAAGTCCCTGCGCCTGGAATTCCTCGGTTTTCAAGTGCAGCGTATCGCGCAGTTCTTCGATCTGCTCGTTTATTTCACTGGTGTCCGGGTATTCTTTTTTGATTTTATTCAGATAATCGTTGATTATATTCATATTAAACCTCCAGCAATTGATCAATAATTTTTTTTGCAAATGCCCAGTTGCTTAAATTCTGTGCAAGGACTTTGTGACCGTGCGCGGTAATTCTATAGTACTTGCGACGCGCGCCCTGCGTTTCATCTCCCCAATATGCCGCGATCAGCCCGCCTTTCTCAAGGCGGCGTATCGTGCTGTACATTGACGGCTCTTTGAGCTCATATTTTCCATCACTTTTTGTCAGTACCGTTTTGCCGATCTCGTAGCCGTACATGTCTTTGTCTTTTAAGAATGACAATATAATGGTATCGATATGGCCGCGTATCAGGTCGCTGGTTAAATCCATCCGTCTCACCTCCCAAAAGAGCGTAACATATAATACTATGTATGTCAAGGTATTATAACATAAATAGTATTATGCATGGTACATTTCGGGGGCCCTTATGCGTTTTTGCAGCAGATCGATATTGTTATGGCTGACGCATTGAAATATTATGAGCGAAATGGTAGAATAAAACAATAAATTGATGGGAGCAAGCCGAATCCACCACGGAACCGGAGGATAAGGATGAAAATGACAACATATAAAGAAGCTGCCGCTTTTTAGATAACCCGGAGGTGCAGACCATGCAGAAAAAACAGATCGTATCGACAGACAGCGCGCCGGCGGCGATCGGCCCGTATTCACAGGGTGTCAAGGCCGGCGGGCTGATTTATACGTCGGGGCAAATACCGATAGACCCCGATACCGGTCAGGTCGTCCATGGCGATGCGGCGGCACAGGCGCGCCGTGCGCTTCAGAACCTCGCGGCAGTTCTTGACGCAGCGGGCGCGGGATTTGACTGTGTTGTCAAGACCACGGTTTTTTTAGCAGACATGGATGATTTTGCTGCGGTTAATGAGGTGTATACGCAGTTCTTTAAAAAAGGATTCCCTGCACGTTCGTGCATCCAGGCCGCAAAGCTGCCGAAGGACGTGATGGTTGAGATCGAGGCGGTTGCGATCGATCCGAAGGCAAAAGGGATACAAACCCATGTATAAACCAAAGCCATATAAGGGTTTTGGTCCTTGTTTAATATAAACGATCATTTTTACCAGTGCATTTACTTCTTTGCAATATCGTTTTGTGCTAAAATATGTCGCAATACAGGGCTTCTCCAGAGGGAGTGGTGACTTTATATTGTAAGATATGATAAATTTTGATATAATAGAAGAAAATAGAAGAAAAATTTATTGCATTGGTATATTAATGGACCTGATTATACGAGGGAAAGGTTAATGATATGGCGAAAAGAAAGCAAACGGAGTCGTTGTATTACATGATACAAGAGGATTTTAAACGGAAAATCAGATCATGGGAGTTACGTGAAAACCAGCGCATCATGTCGGAAGCGGAAATCTGCAGGCATTATGGCGTCAGCCGTATTACAGCCGTTCGCGCACTGAACAACCTCGCTGAGGAAGCGTACATCAAACGTATACCCGGCAAGGGCAGCTTTGTAAATTACCATGTCGTTGAACTGAATGCGAGCAAATATTACAGTTTTACTGAAGAGGCCATGCGCTGGGGAATGACGCCCGCATCGAAGACTTTGGATCAAAAGACAATCAAGGCCAGTCAGGCAAATAATGCCGATGAATTGATGGATAATCTGTTTATAACCGGTGAGGATGAAGTATTCTACATCAAGCGTGTCCGGTATGCAGATGACGTCGTTATTGCAGTTGATATGTCCTATATTCCATTAAAACGGCTGAATGAAAGTGGAAAGAAAGAGCTTGCAGGCAGAGATTTTCATTTCATTGATTCTGTTGATGCAAAGATACGAATGATGCGCAACGTGCCCACCCGGGTCAATGAGGTTTTTTCTGTTGCGTATTTATCGAAGGAGGACTCGGCGTATTTTAATGTGGCTGTCAATACTCCGGTCATCAAGATAGCACGCACGACATGCTCTAACGAAGAGATTCTTGAGTTCCATATTTTTTTATGCGAGGGAACCAAATTCAATTATAACGTGGATTTAAAAAACGTCGAGAATCCGTCGCAGATGTTGTGACACCTTATTCAACATTTTTATGAGTGACAAGAAGTAATTATACCGATATGTTAATGGCGCCTTGATCGTCTGGTTTGTGAATGGCTCTCCGAACGTGCTGTATTCAATCATACAGCGGCTTTTTGTTATACTGAAAAAAATGATATCCTATCAATAAAATACAACAATATTTATTAAAATAGTACAATACAGGCCGATAGAAATTCTGTTTAATATGAATTGTAAAAGCTTTTCGCATTATTATGAGAGGAAAGTATAATGGCCAAAACTTGGGGGGCATGCATGCGCTTGCCCGGCGGCGTTGTACGATATGTTGATATGGATATGGATAAGTGGCTTGAGGATATAAAATCCTCTGAGACGAAGAAACCGATGCCCATACTGTCTTTCCCGGGCATACAGCTGATCGGCGCGGGCGTTGATGATCTGGTGAAAGATGGCGGCTTGCAGGCAAAATGCCTCAAGGCGCTTGGTGACCGGTACGACATGCCGGCGACGGTCACGTTCATGGACTTGTCTGTGGAGGCCGAGGCGTTCGGCAGCCCGATCAGATTGTCTGACGACGAAGTGCCGCCGGTATTGTCGAACATACTGAAAACGGACAAAGATATCGATAATCTCAAGATACCCGCTGTCGGCGGTGCGCGGACCGGTGAGTATATTAAAGGCGTCGCAGAGGCAAAGAAGCTTATGCCAAACAAGCCGGTATTTGCAGGGGCTATCGGGCCTTTCTCGCTGGCCGGCCGGCTTTCGGGAATGACGGAAATCATGATAAAAAGCATGACCGAGCCGGATTCTGTTATAAAGGTACTGGAGAAATGCACGGCGTTTTTAATGGAATACATCGGCGCGTTCAAGAATGCGGGTGCGGACGGCGTGATTATCGCGGAACCCGCTGCAGGGCTTCTTTCGCCCCGGCTGAACGCGGAATTCTCCGTTCCGTATAACAGACGGATCGTGGATGCCGTTCAGGATGAAAGCTTTATTGTCATCTATCATAACTGCGGAAACGTTGGGCCGCTTATCGGCGATATCCTGGCGATCGGCGCAAAGGTGCTTCACTTTGGCAATACAGCCAATATGGAAGAAATACTGCCTCAGATACCGCCCGATATCGTCGTAATGGGCAACATCGATCCTGCGAGCGAGTTCAGGCAAGGCACACCGGAAAGCATCGCCGCCGCGACAAAAGCGCTGTTGACAAAGTGCTCAAAATTCAGCAATTTTGTGCTGTCGTCCGGATGCGACATACCGCCGCAATCGCCATTAGCCAACATCAGTGCTTTTTTCAGTGCGGCGGATTCGTTTTACGTGTAAAAACGAATGATTTACCCGAATTGACGAGCCGTTGCGGGCACATTCCGCAGCGGCTTTTTTATGAGGGATGATACATCATTGAATTCAAATGGCCAATAATATATAATCAATAAAAACAAGGTATTACAAAATAGAATAATATTTTACTATAATTGATCATGATATAGTTATAGAATACGTTAAGCGGGTGATTTATGAGCAGTCTGTATGAATCGGCAAAAAAAATTGCCGATACATTTGAGAAAGCCTGTTGTATCAACTGTTTTTTGGTGGATATCGATCAGCAAGACGGATTGTCTGAACGCGCCGAAAACGTCTTTTGCGCGGTTTGTTCAAGAGAGCAGCAAAAGCGGAAAAATGAATTGGTATGCGAGAACATCCATCGGCACGGTATATTTCAGGCGGTTATATGGGGAGGTAAATATGAGTATCTTTGTCCCGCGGGGCTCGCGTTTATATGCACCGCGCTGCAGCAGGGCGGAGAGGTCAGATACGGTATCACTGCCGGACCGTTTTTGATGGTCGACCTTGCCGATTTTATTGAGGAGGATCTTGACAGGTTTTTTGGAGGTGTCACAATAAAAAGTCTTGCGGCACGGGCGGAAGAACTCCCGTATTTTTACAGTGGAAGGGTGTCTTATCTGGCCGACATATTGTCAATCGCCGCATCGTATGCAGCAGAAAGGGAGAGCTTTCAGTTGCGGGTCATGGAACAGGTGGCAAAAAGCCAGAACGACGTGTTCTATTCGTTGTCAAAGATAACGGACGCGCAAGACGGCTATATATATCCGATCGAACAGGAAAAACTATTGCATGGGTATATTGCACAGGGCGATAAGCCGGCGTCCCAAAAGATATTGAACGATATACTGGGCCATATTTTTTTCAGTTCGGGCGGAGATTTTGAATATATTAAAGCAAGAATCATTGAGCTGATTGTCATATTGTCGCGGGCGGCAATAGAAGGGGGCGCGGACATTGCCGAGGTGTTTGGGCTCAACCATGACTACATAAAAGATGTCCAGAACTTCAAATCTTTAAACGAGCTGAACCAGTGGCTGGCAAAAGTGCTGATACGGTTCACCAGCAGTGTATTTGATTTCTCGATGACGAAACACTCGGATCTCATCAAGCGGGTGATCACATATATCAGAAAAAACTACATGAACAAGATATCGCTCAACGATATATCGGACTATACAAAACTGAGCGTATCCTATTTGAGCAAGATATTTAAGGAGCAGACGGATGAGAATCTGAGTGCGTATATCAATCATGTGCGCATCGAACACGCAAAGATGTTTCTGCTTGATGACAGCATCCCTTTGGTCGAGGTGGCGTATTTGTCCGGTTTTGAGGACCAGAGCTATTTTTCAAAAGTGTTTAAGAAAGTCGCTAAGGTGACGCCGGGAAAGTACCGGGAAAAGAAAGGGCAGATATAAAGACGAAATTTAGGAGGAATACCAATGAGTATTTTAACAGAAATCAGCACTTTTTTGCAGCAGGGCAGGGCGAATAACGTCAAAGAGCTGGTGTCCAAAGCGCTTGAAGAGGGTAATTCGGCGCAGCAGATTCTGGACGAAGGGTTGCTCTCCGGAATGAGCGTGATCGGCGAGAAGTTTAAGAACAACGAGGTCTATGTGCCCGAAGTTCTGATTGCCGCGCGCGCGATGAACGCCGGTATGGAAATTCTAAAACCCGTTTTGATATCGTCAAATTCGAAAGCCAAAGGCAAAGTGGTATTGGGGACGGTGAAGGGCGATCTTCATGATATCGGCAAGAATCTGGTCAAGATCATGTTTGAAGGCAAAGGCATCGAGGTCATCGATCTTGGCGTCGACGTCGCGCCGCAGGTTTTTGTTGACACTGCGATAAAAGAAAATGCAAACATCATTGCCTGTTCGGCGCTGCTGACGACGACGATGACGATGATGAAAGATGTCGTTAAAGAGGCGGAGGATAGAGGCCTGAAAGGAAAGGTCACAGTGATGATCGGCGGCGCTCCTGTTACGCAGAATTTCTGTGATTCGATCGGCGCGGATTATTATGCGCCGGACGCGGCTTCCGCAAGCGATACGGCCCTTCAGATCTGCCAGAGCTGAGGCGCTTCGATGTTAAGACTCAAGCTGATCGCATGCAAGGCGCTGTATCGCGAGTTTTGCCTGCTGACGGCGGCATGCAACAATTTTGTGGATGTGACATATTTGAAACAGGGGCTGCACGACACACCGAAGCTTTTGAATCAGGCGTTACAGCACGAAATCGATAAAATCGACAGCGGAGATGATATATATTCGTATTACCCCCGGTTTGGCAGAGACTTTTATGCGATACTGCTGGGGTACGGATTGTGCTCTAACGGTATTATCGGGCTGCGCTCAAAGAAATATCAGCTTGTGACGCCGAAAACGGACGATTGTATCGGGCTTCTGCTGGGTTCATCCCGGCGCTATAAGGATTATTTCGCGCAGCACCCCGGCACATACTGGTACACGCCGTCCTGGATAGAAAACGCATACACGCCGTCCGAAGAGATGAAAAACAGGCTGCTGAAAGAATATACCGAGAAATACGGTGAGGACAATGCAAAATACCTTGTTGAGACCGAACTGATGCTGAAAAACTATAAACGTGCCGCATTCGTCGCATGGGATGAGTTGCCGTTTATCGAACATGAACAATACGCCAAAAGAGCGGCAGAATACTTTGGCTGGGAATATGACCGCATCAAGGGCGAAACAGGCATGCTTGAGGATTTTATCGGCGGGCGCTGGGACGAGCGGTTTCTGGTGATACCGCCGGGCAAAATGATCGAAGCAGACTATGAAGGGAACATCATCAGGACAGCGCAATAGACTGTCCGGTAACACAAGGATATGAACGATAAAGACGCAATAAATACACCTGTCTGCACCGGCGCATGCCTGTTCGGCAAATGTCCGCACAAGGTTTGCTTGAGGTATCTGCAGCAACAGAAAAAAGCTGTGCAGTTAAAAGCGGACATGAACATATTGACCGCGGGCATGCTGCCGGATATCAAAAGCGATAAGACGGGATACGGCGTGGCCGTCGATATTGGTACCACGACGGTCGTTATGTATCTGTACGACTGCGCGAGCGGCCGTCAGCTCGGGTGCCTGAGCCGCCTGAACGCCCAGGCGACGCTTGGTGTCGACGTGATATCGCGAATCAAATACTGCCGGGAATTCAAAGACGGGCTTCATATCTTAAACGACGCGATTGTCACGCTCATCAATCAGCTTCTCGATGATATCACCGGCGGCAAAATAAACAAGGATGAGATCAGCCATATCGTTATCACCGGCAACACGACGATGCTGCACCTGTTCTCCAACATCTCACCCGTGACGATGGGGGTGTCCCCTTTCACACCGGCATCGCTTTTTGGGTATATCTGCAATGCGGCGGGGCTTGGGCTCAGGCTTGCAGATGCCGAAGCGTACCTCGTGCCGTGTATATCGGCATTCGTCGGGGGCGATATTACGTCCGGGATACTTGCCAGCGGTATGTTCGAGAGCGATGACCTTTGCGTGCTGCTCGATATCGGTACGAACGGTGAGGTGGCGCTTGGCAACAAACACGGTATTCTTGCCACATCGACGGCGGCAGGACCGGCCTTTGAGGGCGCGCATATCAGCCGCGGCATGGCGGGCGTGGGCGGCGCGATCAACAGCGTATACGCGTTTGACGGTACTGTCAAGGTGACCACGATAGGCGGTAAGGACCCAAAAGGCTTATGCGGTTCGGGGCTGCTCGATGCGGTCGCGCTGATGCTTGATATCGGCCTTGTCGACGAAACGGGGCGCATCGCTGACCAAACGGAAGCAGTCAGCCTGAAGGGATATATCACGGAGGCCGATGGCGAGGCTGCGCTTAAAATATATGAGGACATCGT